>JBBRGM010000161.1:0-9004 GCA_038240725.1 Burkholderiales bacterium
TACCTCTTCACCGATCGGGGTTACGCGAACGACTCGCGTATCGCGTTCGACCAGCTGCACGTTGAGCTGCGTCTCGAGCTCTTTGATGCCGGCTGACAATGTCGATTGCGTAACGAAGCACGCCTTCGCGGCTTGGCGAAAATTCAAACGCGCCGCCAGCTCTACGAGATAACGAAGCTGGCGCAGCGATGGCAACGTGCTGGCGGACATCAGGGATGGGACTACGCTTAAGCTCGATCAGTTTGCAGCGCCGAGTCTAGCGTATCGACGTGGTTTGATCGATTAGCCGTGCCGAGACGCGGTGCGAGCGATTTTCGCGGTGACGACGTGGCAGGAATCGGATAACAGCGGCACGGCATGAACTCGGTGCCGCTGCAGCGAGAAACGAGTCAGCGACCCGGTGGTCGCATGTCAGGCTTCGACGTCGACCGATGACGGCACATCGTCCTGTGCGCGCCGCCGCTCGGTGCGACGCTGCGCCACCCGCGTGTCGATCAACACGGGCTCCTGGTTTTTGCGGCGCTCGGCAGTTCTACGCGTTCCCGGACGGCGCTGCACGACTCGCTGAGGCGGGGGCACCGGCTCCGACCGCTCCGCCACTATCCTGCCGCCGGGGTAACTGCCCGGCTCGATCGGATCGACGGGCGCCGTCGGCGTAACCTCAGCAGGCCCTTCGGGCTCCGGCCGCGTCACGAGCGGCGTCGAGATTTGATTGATCCTCATGTGCTCCCCGGAGTGGAACTGCTCCTGGTGGACTGCTGCAGCGTATCGAGTGCGGATTTTTGCATGTCGAGCGTCTTGATCGTCATCTGCAGAAAACTCAGATTCACCTTCAGCCAGTTCTCGACGGAGCGCAGCTCGTTCAGCTTCTTCTCGATGTCTTCCACGCTCATGCTGGGCGTGAAGATGCCCGGCATCGGGAACGATGTCGGGTTCCACATCTTCTGGAAGAAGTCGAACAAGTCCTTCGAATAGTCTTCTGACAAGCCGGGGCACCTCTTTATCTAATTACGTCAAGGATCCGCTCGGGTTGAGCATTACATCGTCGGACCCAGCACCCACGGCGAGAACTCGTCGTCGCCGTAGCCGAAAATCTCGCTCTTCGAAGGCTGCCCCGACGCGGTTTTGAGAATTAGCTCGAACACCTGCTGGCCGACTTCCTGGATCGACGCCTTGCCGTCGACGACGACGCCGCAGTTGATGTCGATGTCTTCTTCCTGTCGATTGAACAGCGCGCTGTTGGTGGCCAGCTTCAACGACGGCGATGGCTTACAGCCGTAAGCCGAACCGCGACCGGTTGTAAAGCAGACCACGTTGGCGCCGCCGGCGACCATGCCGGTGACCGAGACGGGGTCGTAGCCCGGCGTGTCCATGAACGTGAAGCCCTTGGAAGTGATCGGCATCGCGTACTCGAAGACGTCCATCAGGCCGGTGGTTCCGCCCTTCGCCGCCGCGCCCAGAGACTTCTCGAGAATCGTCGTCAGCCCGCCGGCCTTATTACCGGGCGACGGATTGTTGTTCATGTCACCGTCCAGCTTGGCCGTGTAGTTCTCCCACCACTTAATGCGCTTGATCAGCTTCTCGCCCACCTCACGGCTTACCGCACGGCGCGTCAGCAAATGTTCTGCGCCGTAAATTTCCGGCGTCTCGCCCAAAGTCGCAGTACCGCCATTGCGTACGAGAATGTCTGCCGCCGCACCCAGAGCCGGATTCGCAGATACACCCGAATAGCCATCAGACCCGCCGCATTCGAGCCCGAGTATCAGATGGCTCGCGGGAAGCGGCTCACGCTTTACCTTATTGGCTTCGGGCAACAATTCCTTGATGCGCGCGATGCCTTCCTTAATGGTTTTGCTGGTGCCGCCGGTATCTTGAATCGTGAACGTCTGCAGCTTGTCGGAACGCTTGAGGCCTTGCGCGGCGAGAAGGTCGTTGATCTGATTTGCCTCGCAGCCCAAGCCGATCATCAACGACGAATGGACGTTGGGATGCGTTGCGTAACCCGATAACACGCGACGAATGATTTGCACCGGCTCGCCGTGCGAGGCATGACCGCAGCCGGTCTGATGCGTAACTGCGAATACGCCATCGACATTGGGATAGTCGCCCATGATCTCGCCGCGGAAGTGTTCGGCGATCCGGCGCGAGACATGCGCCGAGCAATTTACGCTGCTTACAATCGCGATGTAGTTGCGCGTGGCGACGCGGCCGTCGGCGCGCTTGATTCCCATGAACGTCGCGGGCTCGGCTGCATATTCGGTGGGTTTGTAGTCGACGCCGTATGCGTAGTCGCGCTCGAAGTTCGCCATCCCGAGGTTGTGCACATGCACGTGCTCACCAGCGCGGATGGGGCGCGTCGCGACGCCGATGATCTGGTTGTAGCGCCGCACCGCGGTCCCTTCCGCCAGATCCTTCGTCGCGATTTTGTGGCCGGCGGGAATGTTCACTGCCACGCGCACGCCTTCCTTGATCAGCTCGGTACCGGCCGGTAATTCGACGCGGGCGATCACGACATCGTCGGACGGATGGAGCCGAATTGTCAGGTCAGCAGCTTGAAGCATCTTGTTCTCCTTGGATTTCGAGTAGGTCCGGGCTGCTCTGGATGCGGCCAGGTTGCGGATATTTACCGCGAAAAAGTAACGTTACCATCCTACGCCCCTCTGTCAAGGGGCGCCTGGATCGCGGTGATTTACAGGTGGGGACGGGCTGTTCCGTTGTCCAGCGGCGACGGACGCCTGGGAGGCTTAGTGCGACTCCCGAGGAACGGGTGCTCCGCTAGATCCGACCAGAAAATCGAGATCGACGCCGCGGTCTGCTTGATTGACGTGATCGCAGTAAAGCCTGACATAGCCGCGCGCATCGTGCGGTGCCGGCGGCTGCCATTCGCGGCGCCGCTGTTCGAGCTCCGCGTCCGATACATCGAGATGCAGCCGGCGTTTCTCGACGTCAAGCTCGATCATATCGCCGTCTTTCACCAGCGCGAGGGGGCCGCCCACTGCGGCTTCAGGCGAAGTGTGCAGCACCACCGTACCGTACGCCGTGCCACTCATGCGTGCGTCGGATATGCGGACCATGTCAGTGATGCCTTTCTTCAAAATCTTCGTCGGCAGCGCCATATTGCCGACTTCGGCAAATCCAGGATAGCCGCGCGGTCCGCAATTCTTCAGCACCATCACACAGGTCTCGTCGATGTCGAGACCGGGGTCATCGACGCGCGTGTGGTAATCCTCGATGTCCTCGAACACGACGGCGCGACCACGATGCTGCATGAGTTCCGGCGTGGCGGCGGATGGCTTGATCACGGCACCGGTCGGCGCGAGATTGCCGGTGAGCACGGCGATGCCGCCGTGCGGCTTGAACGGCTTCGTCACCGGGAAGATCACCTTGTGATCGTAGTTGACCGCGTCCTTGACGTTGTCCCAGATAGATTGCCCATTCACCGTGAGCGCGCTTTTGTGCAGCATGTCCGAGACGCCGAGCTCACGCAGTACGACCGGCAGGCCGCCCGCGTAGTAGAAATCTTCCATCAGATACTCGCCCGATGGCATCAGATTTACCAGGCACGGCACCTCACGACCCAGTCGATCCCAGTCCGCGAGTTTCAGCTCAACGCCGATGCGGCCGGCAATCGCGAGCAAATGCACGACAGCGTTGGTCGAGCCGCCGATCGCGCCGTTGACGCGGATGGCATTTTCGAACGCCTGCCTGGTGAGGATCTTCGACATCTTCAGATCCTCGTTCACCATCTCGACGATGCGGCGTCCTGCCATATGCGCCAGCACGTAGCGGCGTGCGTCCACCGCGGGAATCGCGGCGTTGGTCGGCAGCGCCAGCCCAAGCGCTTCCACCATCGACGCCATCGTCGATGCTGTGCCCATCGTCATACAGTGCCCGGCCGAACGCGACATGGCGGCTTCTGCATCAAGCAGATCGTCCATGTTCATCTCGCCGGTTTTCAGCATCTCGGTGAATTTCCAGACGTGCGTGCCGGAGCCGACGGTCTGGCCGCGCCAGCGCCCGTTCAGCATCGGTCCGCCGGACACCACCAGGCTCGGCAAATCGCAGCTCGCCGCGCCCATCACCAGGGCGGGCGTCGTCTTGTCGCAGCCGGTCAGCAAAACCACACCGTCGAATGGATTCGCGCGGATCGATTCCTCGACGTCCATAGCGGCAAGATTACGGAATAACATCGCGGTCGGCCGCATGATCGGCTCGCCAAGCGATGTAACGGGAAACTCCAGCGGCAGCCCGCCCGCTTCATACACGCCACGCTTGACGCGCTCGGCGAGATCGCGGAAATGCGCGTTACAGGGATTGACTTCGGAGAACGTGTTGCAGATGCCGATAACCGGTCGGCCATCGAACAGGTGAGCGGGCAGACCCTGGTTCTTCATCCAAGACCGGTGAACCATGCTGTCGCGGTCCGGCTTGCCGAACCATTCGTAGCTGCGAAGCCGCTTCTTCTGCTCTGCCATCTGTTCCTCGATCGAGTGGGTTTTGAATCTTCGCGATTAGGGCTTAGCACCCTGCGCCGCCGGATCTAACTGTCCAGTCGGCGCAGGGTGCCGCCTCTTCGTCTCCTCCCCCCGGATACCCTGCCGAAGCGTCCCGCTTCTAGAGGCTGGTGGGCTCAGCGTGGCCGGTCAGATGATGCGCGACGGCATACGCTGATACTTGCCGCTGCTGCTGCAAGTTAGTGCACTACTCCTTCACCGCGCCGGTCATGCCGGCGACGTAGTACTCCACAAAAAACGAATACATCACTGCGACCGGCAGCGAGCCTAGAAGCGCACCGGCCATCAACGCGCCCCAGTGATACACGTCGCCCTCGACCAGCTCGGTGATCACGCCGACCGGCACAGTCTTGTTCTCTGATGAAGAAATGAACGTGAGCGCGTAGATGAATTCGTTCCACGACAACGTGAACGCGAAAATTCCCGCCGAGATCAATCCCGGCACCGCCAGCGGCAGAATGATCTTGATCAGAATCTGCCAGCGCGTTGCGCCGTCGATCAACGCACATTCTTCGAGCTCGAACGGAATCGTCCGGAAATATCCCATCAGCAACCAGGTGCAGAACGGAATTAGAAACGTCGGATAGGTAAGGATCAACGCGAGCTTGCTGTCGAACATCCCGAGCTGGAACACCATTGTCGCCAGCGGGATAAACAGAATGCTCGGCGGGATCAGATACGCGAGAAAGATTGCCATGCCGACCTGACGCGATCCTTGAAACCGCAGACGCTCGATCGCATAAGCGGCGAGCACGCTCGCAGCCAGGGATACGAAAGTCGCGATCACGGAGATCAACACCGTATTCCACATCCAGCTCGGATACGCGGTGCGAAACAGAAGCCGGCTGAAATGGTCGAACGTCGGATGAATAACCCAGAATGGATTGCCTTCGCGAGACAGCAGTTCCGCATTCGGTTTGATTGCCGTAACTGCCATCCAATAGAATGGAAACAGCAGCACCACGAGAAATACTACCAGCGGAATATAAACCGTCACGACGCGACGCGGCAGCGACACGAGATAACCCATGCCGTGCGTTTGCTGCAAATCTTTCGTCGCTGCGCTCATCAGTCTTTGGTCCCTTGCTGCCACTTGCGGCGCTGCAGACCGAAGTAGCTGAACAAGATAGCCGACAGCAGGAACGGGATCATCGCAGTTGCGATGGCAGCGCCCTCACCGAGCGCTCCACCCGGAATCGCGCGCTGGAACGAAAGCGTCGCCATCAGATGCGTCGTGTTGATCGGCCCCCCGCGCGTGAGCACCCAGATCAACTGGAAGTCGGTAAAGGTAAACAGCACCGAGAACGTCATCACCACGGCGATGATCGGCGTCAGCATCGGCAACGTCACGTGCCAAAATTTCTGGAAAGCGGTGGCGCCGTCGATCGATGCGGCTTCGTAGAGCGATGGCGAAATCGTCTGCAGGCCGGCGAGCAGACAGATCGCTATGAACGGTACGCCGCGCCAAACGTTTGCGATGATGACTGACATGCGTGCGAGAATCGGATCGCCGAGAAAGTTTATGTAGGTGTCGATAATTCCGAGCCGCGTCAGCATCCAGCTGATTACCGAGAACTGCGCGTCGTAGATCCACCAGAAGGCAATTGCAGACAATACCGTCGGAACGATGAACGGCAGCAGGACGATCGCTCGAATAAACGCCTTGAACGGAATGCGATCATTGAGTAGCAAAGCGAGCCAGAGGCCGAGCGCGAATTTCACGACGCTGGCAATTGTCGTGTAGAGAAACGTGTTCCACACCGCGAGCTGGAACACGCTGTCGGTAACGAGATACTGGTAATTCTCGATGCCGATCCACTCGCCCGCGCGGCCTACTTTGGCGTCGGTGAATCCGAGATAGACACCGAGACCAAGCGGATACGTCAGGAACATCAGCAGCAGCAACGCTGCCGGCAGCATGAACAGGAAGCCGAGGAAATTGCGATTGTCGAACAGCCGCGCAAGCCGGGCAGGCTCCACGGGAACGCGCGCGGATCCGGTGATGACTTGTGTCTGCGGCGCGTTCATCGGTGCAATCGGAGGCTAGCGGTAATACCGCTGCGCGCGCCGCTCGGCTTTCTTCATCGCCTCTTGCGTTGGCGTGCCGGTAGCCGCCTCGGCAATCATGTTGACGACGATGAAATCCGCCATGCACGCCGCCGACGCCGTGCCGAGCTTTCCGGCGTATCCATTGGGCAGCATGTTCTTGCAGGAGAGTTTGAACGGCGTGTGCTTGGGATCCGCGGTCCAGATCGGGTTGCTTTCGTACGCAGTCAACGGCTGCGCGACGAAACCGATGGCGGCCTGCTGCCACGGTTCGTACTGTTCCTTCTCCATCATGAACCGGAGGTAGTTCTTCGCCGCATTCGGATACTTCGTGTACTTGAAAATTACGGACGTGAAGAACAGCGCTGATTCGGTTGAACGCCCTATCGGGCCGATCGGGAAGTTGGCGTGCTGCATGTCCGCCGCGATCGCCTTCACCTTCGGGTCCGGCGAATTCTTTGCCGCGTAATAGATCGAGATGCCGTTGTTGGTTAGGCTGATGTCGCCCGACAAGAATGCTTTGTTGTTATTGGAATCCAGCCACGACAACGTGCCTTGTACGAAAGTGGGATACAACTGCTTAACGTATTCGAGCGCGGCTGCAGTTTCCTTGGAATTGATTGCGACTTTGTTGTTCTCATCCACCATCCTGCCGCCGAATGCCCACAACAGCCAGTGGCACCAGCCGTTCGCGTCGCCGGTGGCATTACCCAATGCGAAGCCGGGCGGCGTGCCGTTTTTCTTCAGCGCCTGACATAGCTTGAGGAAACCGGCCGTGTCTTTCGGAAATTCGTTGAAGCCCGCAGCTTTGATGTGGCTCGCGCGGTAGTTCATGCAGTTGCCACCGCAACCCAGCGGTACTGCGATCCAGCGATTGCCGCTTTTGCCGTATGCGAGCGCACTTGGGTACCACGGGCCGTATTTCTTGCCCAGATATTCGCACACGTCGCTCACATCGAGCAGGCTGTCCGGATATTGATGCGAGTCATCGTTGGTGGAAAGAATGATGTCGGGGCCATTGCCAACGTTGGCCGCGACTGCAGCCTTGGGGCGAATGTCTTCCCAGTTTTCGTTGTCGACGCGCACCTCGACACCGGTCGCACGGGTAAACAACTTGGTGTTCGCCATCCACTGATCTTCATCGCCCTGCACGAACCGTTTCCAGCGCAACACGCGCAATGTCGCGCCCGGCTCCGGCTTGAGCGCGAGCTCGGCAGCGGCGGGCTGCGCACCCAGCACCGAATCTGCAACCGTCGCGCCGGCGGCAATGCCCGCACCTGCCATGAGAAAGTCGCGTCGGGTAAACCGTTTCATGTGTGCTCCCACCCTGTAACTTTATGCGATGCGTTTGCCGCTTGCCGGATCGAACAAATACGTCTTGCCGGGCAGCGTACCGAGCCGGATCGACTCACCCGGCTTGAACATGTGGCGCTCCCGCGAGATCACCGTTATTTCCGTATCCGACAACCTGCAATGCACCTGCGTGTCGGCGCCGGTAGGCTCGACGACGATCACTTGTGCGGGCACGCCAGAGCCATTGATGACGAAATGCTCTGGCCGCACGCCGAGCGTGACCGGCTGCGACTGCGCTAAGTCGCACGCGGGCGCGCCAAGTACGCTGCTGTTGGAAAGCGCAACGCCGGCATCGGCGCCGGCGTTGAACTCGCACGGCACGAAATTCATCGCCGGCGAGCCGATGAAGCCAGCCACGAATAGATTTGCGGGATTGTCGTACAACTCCAACGGCGAGCCGATCTGCTCGACGTTACCGCCATTCATCACGACAATCTTATCGGCCATCGTCATCGCTTCGATCTGATCGTGCGTGACGTAGATTGCGGTGGTCTTGAGGCGCAGGTGCAGCTCTTTGATCTCTGTGCGCATCTGCACGCGCAGCTTGGCGTCGAGATTGGACAGCGGCTCATCGAACAGGAACACCTGTGGATCGCGCACGATCGCACGACCCATTGCGACGCGCTGGCGCTGGCCGCCCGAGAGCTGCCGGGGATAGCGCTCCAGGTATTCGTTCAAGCCGAGAATCGTCGATGCGACATCGACGCGCTTGCGAATTTCATCGCTCGAGCGTCCCGCGAGCTTCATGCTGAAGCCCATATTGTCGTACACCGTCATGTGCGGATACAGCGCGTAGTTCTGGAACACCATTGCGATGTCGCGCGCTTTGGGCGGAACGTGATTCACCACATTTGGGCCGATACGCACCTCGCCGCTGGTGATTTCCTCCAGGCCGGCGACCATTCTCAGCAGTGTCGACTTGCCGCAACCGGACGGTCCGACCAGCACGACGAATTCGCCATCTGCAATCGAAATATCGACGCCGTGTACAACCTCGACGCGGCCGAAGGACTTGCGAACGTCCTTCAATTCGACGGATGCCATTCAGGTCCTCGAGAAACGGTTGCTGCGGGATGATGCGGTGAGACTTC
>JBBRGM010000162.1:0-8988 GCA_038240725.1 Burkholderiales bacterium
GCCGAGCTATCTGCCGTTTTCGCATTCTGGCTCGCGGAGCATGCGCCCAGCAGAAGACAGATCAGAGCAGCTAAAGCGTAGTCGGCAAACCGCATGATCTTCCTCATCTCAAGCGCTGGGCATTGTCCGTCGAGGAGTATAGACCACCTCCGCCGCAAGGGGCCTGGTACGCCAGGAGGCACGGCGGGCTCGAACGCCGCTAACGCCAGCCTTACGCGCACATCGGAGGAGTTGCAAACGCTCTGCCGCATTCCAGCAATCTGGCCGCCGGCCGAACCAATTATCCCGCTCGCAAGCAAATCGAATTGCCGCGTTGGGAACTTCTTCGGAGCTGAACTTGCCTACGATGCACATGCGCTGCAGATCGCGGGTGCGCCGCGCGAGCAGCCGGGATCGATCATGCGTGCGGGGGGCGCGGTAACTGGAGACGAGGAGCATGCCGCTCGTTGAGCGCTCGCGCGAATGCGAGGCAGCTAAGGCCATCGTCGGGCGCCGCGTGGCGCGGCCCCTCGATCGCGTTCTGTCATTTTCGTTGTTGCGTTTGCGCGGCTGCTATCGGCACGCCGTGTGTGGTTGTTTCCGTTCGCGCAGCAGCGCGCTGGCGAAATTCGCTATCCATAGTGTGAGACGCCTTGCGCGCCGCCGGTTGCAACGGGTGCTGCCGCTCGTGTGCGTTGCGCTCTCGGCGTGCGAGCGCACGCCGCTCAACTATCTCACTGCATCCGGTCCTGCGAGCCGCTCGATTCTGCAGCTCACCTGGGGCTTGACTGCCGTCTCGAGCGCGGTCGTCGTGATCATTACAGGGCTGTTGCTGTGGGCAATCTTTCGTCCGCGCGCCGACGGTGGTTCGGTGGCGAGCGTGAGCCGGACGCATGCCGGTATGCCATGGATCTATATCGGCGTCGGCATTTCCACGATCGTGTTGTTCATCTGCTCCGCATGGAGTCTGGTGACGCTCGCGCACGTCGGTTCGCCCTCGACCAAACCGGCATTGAGCATCGAAGTCATCGGCCACCAATGGTGGTGGGAGTTGCACTATCGCGGCGACCCGATCGATCGCAATTTCAGTACGGCCAACGAGATTCACATCCCGGTCGGCCAGCCGGTGCAGGTGCGTCTGTCCACGCGCGATGTCATCCATTCGTTCTGGGTGCCGCAACTCAACGGCAAGACCGATACCATTCCCGGACAAACCAACGTCACCTGGTTGCAGGCCGACACGCCGGGCGCCTACTACGGTCAATGCACGGAATACTGCGGATTGCAGCATGCGCACATGGGGCTGGTGGTCGTGGCCGAACCTCAGGAAAAATTCGCTGCGTGGTGGGCGCAGCAACTGAGCGCGGCGGCGCCGCCCGGCGGACCTGCGGCGGCCGGTCAGGATTTGTTCATGCAGCATTGCTCGACTTGCCATTCAGTGCGCGGCACATTGGCAGGCGGCGGCCTCGGTCCGGATTTGTCGCATGTTGCCGGACGTATGCGCGTGCCTTCCGGTGTGCTTCCGAACACGCGGGAAAATCTGTCGCACTGGGTGGCGCATCCGCAATCGATCAAGCCGGGCGCACTGATGCCGAATCCGGTATTGAAAGACGATGAGTTGAAGCTCGTCATCGCGTATGTCGAAACGCTGAAATAGCCGCGTCCCGAGAACCCATCATGAGTGTGAGCACGCCGCAAACCCTGCCGCGCCTGCAAGCGGAAAAGCTGCAGTCCATCTGGGAGCGGCCGGCCGGTATGGTCGGCTGGATCTCGACCGTCGACCACAAAGAAATCGGCATTCGCTACATCGTCACCGCGATGGTTTTCCTGTTGCTCGGCGGTGTCGAAGCACTTGCCATGCGCATCCAGCTTGCGCACTCCAATCTGCACGTGCTGACACCTGAGCAGTACAACCAGATGTTCTCGATGCACGGCATTACGATGATCTTTCTGTACGCGCTGCCGGTGCTGTCGGGAATTTCGAACTACCTCTGGCCGCTGCTGCTGGCCGCGCGCGACATGGCATTTCCACGGCTGAACGCGTTCTCCTACTGGGTGTATCTGTTCTCCGGCCTGCTGATCTACTGCACGTTGCCGTTCGGCCTAGCGCCCAATGCCGGGTGGTTCAACTACGTGCCGTATGCAAGCCAGACGTACAACCCCGGCGTCAACATCGACGTGTTTGCGCTCGGCATTCTGTTTCTCGGCGTGTCGACGACGGTGGGCGCGGTCAACTTCATCGTCTCCCTGATGTGCACGCGGGCGCCGGGGATGTCGGTCAATCGCCTGCCGATCATGGTCTGGGGACGCTGACGGCGTCGGTTGCAAATATTTTTGCGGTGCCGGCGGTATCGCTCGCGTGCGTGCTGCTCTGGCTCGACCGCAATTTGCAGACGCAATTCTTCGGCATCGAAGGCGGCGGCCATCCGCTGCTCTGGCAGCATCTGTTCTGGATGTTCGGACACCCATGGGTGTATGCGCTGGTGTTGCCGGCAATGGGCATCGTGTCGGATGCGCTGCCGGTGTTCTGCCGGCGCCCGCTGGTTGGCTACACCGCAGTCGTGCTCGGGACCGTCGGCACCATGCTGCTCGGGTTCGGTGTCTGGTTGCATCACATGTTCGCGACCGGCCTGCCGCCGCTGGCGTTGTCGTTCTTCGGCGCGGCCAGCATGATCATCGCGGTCCCCAGCGCGATCGCCGTATTCGCGTGGATTGCGACCATCTACACGGGACGCCCGGTGTTCAAAACGCCGTTTCTGTTTTTCGCAGGCTTCGTGGTGTTGTTCGTAATCGGCGGTGTGTCCGGCTTCATGACCGGTGCGGTGCCGCTCGACTGGCAACTGACCGATACCTATTTCGTCGTCGCGCATCTGCATTACGTTCTGCTGGGCATCAACGTGTTTCCGGTGATCGGCGGTTTGTATTTCTGGTTCCCGAAAATGACCGGACGAATGCTGAATGAGCGTTTGGGAAAATGGAATTTTTGGACGATGTTCATCGGCTTCAACGTCGCTTTCTTCCCAATGCATATCGCCGGGTTGATGGGCATGCCGCGCCGGATCTACACGTACTCGGATTATCTGGGCCTCGATACGGTGAATCTGATTACCTCGATCGGCGCGTTCGTGTTTGCCATCGGTGTCGTGCTGTTCGCGATCAACGTGCTGCGCAGTCTGCGCAACGGCGAGCGGGCGGGGAACAACCCGTGGGATGCGCCGACCTTGGAGTGGTCGGTGTCGTCGCCACCGCCGCCGTATAACTTCTTGACGATACCGATCGTCGCCAGCCGCCATCCGCTGTGGGAAGATCGTCTGCCGGAAAACGAGAACGGTGGCCGCAGCCAACTGCACAGCGACGTCGTGCTCGATGAGGGGCGCGAGACGATCGCGACTTCAGTGCTCGACGCCGATCCCGATGCAGTCCTGAAAATGCCGGAAGACAGCATGCTGCCGTTCTGGTTTGCGCTGATCCTCGCAGTGTTGTTCTTCGCGCTGCTCGGTCATCTGTGGTGGCTCGCGCTACTCGCTTGCGCGGGGAGCATCGCATCTACGGTCATCTGGCTCCAGCCGCGCACGGCCGGCGCCGGGGCAAAACTGCGCGGCGACGAAAATGCCGGATAGCGCCGCAGCGATACAGCGCCTGCCGGTCGCGCCACAGAATGCACGCGCATCGGGCTGGTGGGGCATGGTGATGCTGATCGTCACCGAGGGCGCGCTGTTCGCGTATCTGCTGTTCAGCTATTACTACCTGGCTGCGCAAACGCCCAGACGCTGGCCGCCGGATGGCCCGCTGCCGCTCGGCATCGCATTCGGCAACACCGCGCTGCTGCTGATCAGCAGTGTCGCGGTGATCTTTGCTGAACGCGCGCTGGAAAAAAGTCAACGCAAGACGTTTCTAGCGTGGCAGGCATTTGCGGTCGTGCTGGGAACTGTATTCGTCGGCGTGCAGTTATCAGAGTGGCGCACCAAGCCGTTCACCGCGTCGTCGCATGCGTTCGGCTCGCTGTATTACGTGATCACCGGTTTCCACATGGCGCACGTGGCGGTGGGCTTGTTTTTTCTCGGCGCAGTGTGGTTGTGGACCCGGCGCGGCACCTACGATGCAAGACAGCATCTCGGCGTTACCGTGAGCGGCTATTACTGGCATTTCGTCGATCTGGTGTGGCTCGCGGTTTTCTTCAGCTTATACATCTATCCGCGGATGCTATGAGTGCCAATGCAGATACTGGCGCAGACGCCGGCGCACATCCGGCGCCGCATCGGGGCAAGGTATCGGGTTGGCTGCTGGCGTTTGGTCTGATCGGTGCGCCGGCCGCCTGGCTGATCCAGAACGTGCTCAACTACTGGGCCGCCAGCTACGCCTGTTTTCCGCACGACATCCCGCAGCCTGGCCCTGGCGCCGCCGGGCTGTCGCGCCTGCTGGTGATCGCAACAGTCATTGCGATAGCGATCGGCGTTGCCGGATTGTTTGCGTCGCTGCATGGATGGCGCGCGACGCGAGAAGAAAAGTCCGGCTCGGGCCATCATGCGCTCGAAGTGGGCGAGGGGCGAACCCGATTCCTCGCGTTGAGCGGCGTAATGACGAGCGTGATGTTTTTGCTCGCGGTTGCGTTCAGCGCGGTGACGCTGTTCGTGTCGCCGAGTTGTTACTGATTGGGCTGTTACTGATTGGGCTGTTACTGATTCCGGCTGTGACCGATCCCCGCTGTTACCGACCTGGGCGTTACCGAGGGGCGCTTTAGCTGATGCTTTCCGGTTTCAGCAGACCGCGCCCGAGCAGCTCTCCGAACGCCGCATAGGTGCTGGCGATGCCTTTCTCGAGCGGGACCGAGCCGTAATCGCCGAGATACGCGCGCACCGGTTTGTCATCCAGGTCCATCGGAAACGGCAGGGCGTCGCCGGTCCAGCTGATCTGCGCGTCGGGCGCGACTTTGGTAAGCAATTTGAGTGAATCTTCGACGGTGGTGGCGATGCCATTGATGTCGAACACCGGTGCACCGGTGCGATCTTTCGAGACTGCGCGGATAAACGCGCTGGCGACTTCTCCGGCATGCAGCCACGACACCGGTCCGCGAAACGGGATGCTGTACGCCTGTTTCGCCGCTGCGGCGAGAATGGCGACGGTGGTTTTCGACGTCATGCCCTGATCGCGTCCGACGCCGTACACCACGCCCGGACGCAAGCCGACGCTGTGCACGCCCCAGTCGTTGGAGTACACCTTGGAGGTCTGCTCGTTGCAATGTTTATAGGCGCCGTACAAGGTCGGCAACGTGCCGTGGCCTTCCATCGCGCCGTGCGCTGCAATCGAGCTCGCATAGGTCACGCGTTTGATGCCGAGCTCGCGCGCGGCCTCGAACACGTTGATGGTGCCGACCACGTTGACCAGCGCGCCGCCCACCGGGTCTGCCTTGCAGAACGGCACCTGCAGCGCTGCCAGATGAATGATTGCGCACGCGCCGCTGGCCCGCGCGGCCTTCATGAATACTTCAGGATCGGAGATATCGCCGGTCAGCCACTGGATGCCGGCGAGCTCCTGCTCGGACATCAGCAGACGCGGGCGCCGTTTGTCTTCGCTCAAATCGAATGCAACGGTCGGGATGCCGGCGCGGCTGAACAGCGCCATCGCCCAGCTGCCAATACAGCCGCCGGCGCCGGTGATGAGCACACTGCCGTCGAAGTCGTTCTTGTTTACCGGAAAGTACTCGAGCACGTCTGATCCCCTGTCGATGGCGGGCGCATGGCGCCCGAATTTGCTGTGCGTGTGCAGATGCGGCGAGCGTAAATGTCGTAGAGCGGCACGTGAGTCGATTCGATGGTATCACTTCCCTATTGGTCGTTGCCGCGTGCAACTTCGCGATAGTTGCAGCGACAAGCGGCGCTCGCGTGCGTCTCGTCTGCTAGACTTCAGCGTCGTTCGTATCCATCCCATCTGAATAACCGCCGCCGCCACTTGACCCCTCTATGAACCAAACCGCCGCCGATTTCGAAGCCGCCTACAACCCGCGTGTCGCCGTGCCGGACTTTCAGGAGCACTTCAAGCGCTGGGAAGCGCAGGCCGAGGCCGCCGGCGCCAGGCTTTCCGGCTATCGCGATGTGCCCTACGGCCCGCACACCATGCAGAAGCTGGACATTTTTCAGCCGACGGGTCAGAGCCGCGGCCTGCTGGTATTCATCCACGGCGGCTACTGGCGCACGCTCGACAAAAACGTGCAGACGTTTGTCGCTCCGCCGTACGTCGAGCGCGGGCTGACCGTCGCGCTCATCAATTACGCCTTGTGCCCCACGGTGAATCTACAGGACGTGGTGCTGCAGACATTGCAGGCGTGCGCCTGGCTGTATCGCAACGGCAATAACTTCGGGGCGCCGCGCGGCGGGCTATTCGTCTCGGGCCATTCTGCCGGCGGCCATCTCGCCGCGATGACGTTAGCCGCGCAATGGCCCAAGTTCGCCGCGGATCTGCCCAGCAAAGTCGTACAGGCCGCGTTGTCGATCAGCGGGCTGTACGACGTCCGCCCGGTCATGCAGACGCCTTCGGTCAACGTCGACATCAGGCTCGACCCCGCCCAAGCGCAGCGCGTCAGTCCGGCGCTGATGCAGCCGCCGACGGATGCGCCGCTGTACACGGCGGTCGGCGGCAAGGAGCAGAGCGGCTTTCACGATCAGGAAAAGCTGATTCGCGCGCGATGGAAATCGGTGGTGCAGGAACCCATTGCATGTCCGGACGACAATCACTTCACCGTGCTCGACCGCTTCTGCAATCCGAGCAGCGCACTGTTCAAGCGGACGCTGCAGATGATGGCGATCGACGGCTAGCCGTCAACCACTAGCAGGACCGGGCGACTGGACGCCGGCGGCGATACTGTATATCCTAACAGTATGCCGCTCAAGACCGTCATCGGTGACCATGGCTCCGCGCACAAAGGGCGCGGCGCCACTTTAAATGTCGAGGGCCGCTTCCAAACACAGCTACGCCAAGCGTTCGACGATGGCTGGGAGACGCTCACCGAAGAAGGCCCCGCGCGCCCGCAAACGACCGTCACCGCCGAGCGCGCCAAAAGTATCATCAGCCACAACGACTCGCCCGACGTGTCGTTTTCGTCGTCGATCAATCCCTACCGCGGTTGCGAGCACGGCTGCATCTACTGCTTTGCGCGGCCCAGCCACGCGTATCTCGATCTTTCCCCCGGCCTGGATTTCGAAACGCGGTTGTTCGCCAAAGTGAACGCGGCAGAGCTGCTGCGCGCCGAGTTGTCGAAGCGCAGTTACCAGTGCGAAGGCCTGACCATCGGCATCAACACCGATTGCTATCAGCCGATCGAGCGCGAATGGCGGATCACGCGACAGATCCTGGAAGTCCTATCGGAGTGCGATCACCCGCTCGCCATCATCACCAAAAATGCGCTGGTCGAACGCGACCTCGATCTGCTGGCGCCGATGGCGAAAAAGGGATTGGCGCAGGTGTACCTGTCGGTCACCACGCTCGACCATGAGATCGCGCGGCGCATGGAGCCAAGAGCGTCGTCGCCGCGGCGCCGTATCGAGGCGATCGGCAATCTGGCGCGCGCGGGTGTGCCGGTCGGCGTAATGGTCGCGCCGATCGTGCCTTTCCTCACCGACGATGGTATGGAAAGCGTGCTGGATGCCGCAGCGGCGGCTGGTGCCGGCAGCGCGGGGTACACTTTGATGCGTTTGCCGTGGGAGCTGAAAGAGCTGTTCAAGGACTGGCTCGACCACAACTATCCGCTGAAGGCTGCGCACGTGATGAGCCGCGTGCGGCAGATGCGAAACGGCAAAGAGAACGATCCGAATTTCGGCACGCGGCATCGCGGGACGGGCTTGATCGCCGACCTGCTGAACAAGCGCTTCGACGCGGCTTGCCGTCGTCTGGGTTTGAATCAGGAGCGCACGACGCCGAAGACGGATACCTCGCAATTTCGGCCGCCGCGCGCGCCGGGGCAGATGGATTTGTTCTGATCCAAAACGCGGTGTGAGCGCTAGGGTTAAGATGACGCAAATCTCGATCCGGACCGGGTTCGAGAAAAACCCGGACCGCGCTTGAAAAAACTCTACTCAGCATCGAACCTGCCCGACGCTCACCTCATTCGCAACATGCTGGAAGAGGCAGGGATTCACGCGCACGTTTTCAACGAGAATGCGCAGGGCGGGGTCGGACAGTTGCCGGTCGCGGATGCCTATCCGCAAGTATGGATCGCGAACGAGCGCGATCTCGACGTCGCGCGCAAATTGGTGGACAGCTTCGAGCATATGCCCGATGTCGCCGGCACCTTGCGTTGCCCGCAGTGTTCTGAAGAAAGTCCATCGACGTTTCAGCTGTGCTGGAACTGTGGCAGCGGAATCGCATAACCGGCGCAGGCAATTGCTCCGCGGGATGTCAGGTGCGCTGGCGCTTGCCGCGTGCGGCGGAATCGGATTGCGCGCGAAGGCGCAACCCGCTGAGCAGACCTACAAGCGAGGAGGGGCAATGAGGCGCCCGGTCGATCTTTTCGTAGGCGATGGATTAGCGCGTTATGGTTTTCCGGCCGGCCATCCGCTCGGCATCGATCGCCAGGATGCATTTCTGCGCGAAGCTGTCGCGCAGGGACTCGACCGGCAAGTCGTCATGCGGCCGCCGCGCCAAGCCGGCCGAGCCGAGCTCCGGCGATTCCATACCGGCGCCTACGTTACCCGCGTGGAAACGGCGGAACAGCAAGGCATCGAGTTCCTCGACAACGGCGATACGCCGGTATTCCCGGGCGTCTATGCCGCGGCTGCAACCGTAGCGGGGTCAGCGCTCGATGGGCTCGAGCGAATCATGGCCGGCGCGTGCGGGCGCACGTTTCAGCCGATCGGCGGTCTGCATCACGCGCGGCGCGATGGCGCCGCCGGCTTTTGCGTATTCAACGATCTCGGTGTCGTGATCGAAACGCTACGTGCGCAATACCAGGTGAAGCGTGTGGCCTACGTCGATATCGACGTGCATCACGGCGATGGTGTGTTCTACGCGTTCGAG
>JBBRGM010000163.1:0-8969 GCA_038240725.1 Burkholderiales bacterium
TGCCTGCGCGCCGGCGCGAACGATCTCGGCGGCACGCTTATGAACGAAAGCATCTCGCGCGCAGCCGGAACGCTGCACGGCCAGGAGATGCCGCCGCAGCAGATGGACGCGCTGATCGTTTCGTGCGGACGCGTTCCGCAGCAGCGAACGACGTTGTATGCCACGCCATCGATAGACCGGAGCGAGCTGTCGTACGAGGCGGCGCCGCTCACACCCGTTATCCAACTTCCCGCCGGCAAACGGGCACGCATCGGCAGCAGCCGCGCGACCGTGGCGGCTTCGCGCTGATCAGCGCTATATCGAACACTACGAGGAATCGTCATGGACTACGGCTTCAGCATTCCACCGCGCGGCTCATTGGCAAATCGCGAATCCGTTCTTGCGCTGGCGAAGCAGGGGGAGGCGTTAGGCTTCGCTTATCTCGCGTTTCCCGATCACGTCGTGATTCCGCGCGAGATCAACTCGCCTTATCCCTACAACGTCGAGCAGAAGCTGGTCGGCGCCGCAGAAGGCGACTGCCTGGAGCAGTTGACCTTGATGGCTTATATCGCCGGCGTGACGACGAAGATTCGTTTGCTGACATCGGTGATGGTGGTACCGCATCGTCCGCCGGTGCTTACCGCGAAGATTTTGGCGACGCTCGACGTTCTTTCGCAGGGCCGAGTAACGGTCGGTTGCGGCGCCGGCTGGTTGAAGGAAGAATTCGACGCGATCGGTGCGCCGCTGTTCGCCGAACGCGGCAAAGTCACCGACGAGTATCTGCAGATGTTCAAGACGCTGTGGACACAGGACGACCCGCGCTTCGACGGTAAGTACGGCCATCTGGAAAACATGATTTTTCTGCCGAAGCCGGTGCAAAAGCCGCATCCGCCGCTGTGGATCGGTGGCGAGAGTCCTGCGGCATTGCGACGAGTTGCTGCGCTGGGCGATGCCTGGTACCCGATCGGTTCGAATCCGCAATTTCCGCTGAATACGCCCCAACGCTACGCCGATGCGATCGCTCGATTGCGCGAGGAAGCGGGAAAAGTGAAGCGCGATTTCGCCACCATAGAGCTCAACTACTGGGCATCGTGGTATCAAGAAGGCCAGACGGTCACGCTCGATGACGGAAAACGCCAGGCGTTCACCGGCAGCGATGCGGACGTCGTACAGGACATCGTCGCTTATCGCGACCTCGGTGTGCAGCACTTGCTGTTCAACTTCATTCGGCCGACGTTGAAAGAATCGCTCGCAGCGATGGAGCGGTTCGCGACCAAGGTGCTGCCGCTGGTAAAGCAATGAGCGCTGCCGACAATTCATCCGAACGCGCGACGATCGCCGTGCTCGGTGGAACCGGCGCGGAGGGCGGTGCGCTGGCGCTGCGATGGGCGAATGCTGGCTATCCGGTGGTCATCGGCTCCCGAAATCCGGATAAGGCTGCGCAAGCGAGCGCAAAGATCAATGCGCAACTCGGCCGCGATGCTGTCCGTGCCGACAGCTATCGCGGCGCCGCCGAAGCTGCGTCGATCGTTGTGCTGACGGTGCCGTATGCCGCGCAGCGAAGCACCGTCGAAGAGGTGCGCGACGCGCTCATCGGCAAGATTCTGATCGACACCACAGTGCCGCTGATTCCGCCTAAGGTCGCACGCGTGCAACTGCCCGAAGGTGGATCCGCGGTAGCGGCGATCCAAAAGCTGTTGGGTGAATCGGTCAAGGTCGTCTCCGCGTTTCAAAACGTCTCGGCGCATCGACTGCAGGATCTCACGCAAGAAGTCGACTGCGACGTCCTCGTCTGCGGCGACGACATCCCGTCGCGCGAGATCGTGATCGAGCTTGCGACCGCCATCGGGTTGCGCGCGCTACACGCTGGCCCCATCGTAAATTCGGCGGCGGCTGAAGCCCTCACGTCGATCTTGATTGCGATCAACTCGAGATACAAAGTCGACGGCGCCGGCATTCGCATCACTCGCCTGGACGACGCCAAACAGTAGGTGGCGGTGGATTCACTAGCGAAGCTCGGCACGCCGCTCAAGCGGGAGATTCGGCTGATTGCGTTAGCCGGTATGCCGCTCGTCCGGGCGGGCGACGACGTTTGCGATCTGATCATAAGAGCGCTCGCGCACTCCGGAGAACAATTGCTAGCCGGTGACGTGATCGTGATCGCGCAGAAGATCGTATCCAAGGCGCAGGGACGCCATGTGGACTTGGCTGAGGTCACGCCCTCCGCTCGCGCACAAGAGCTGGCCGCCATTGTCGACAAAGATCCGCGCCTCATCGAATTGATCCTGAGCGAATCGTCGGAAGTGCTGCGTGCACGCAAAGACGTACTGATCGTCGTGCATCGACTGGGATTCGTGATGGCGAACGCGGGAATCGATATGTCGAATGTCGAAGGCAACGAGCTGAACATGCGCGCGCTGCTGCTGCCGACCGATCCGGATGACGAGTGCGACAGAATGCGCAGCATGCTGCTCGAGCGAACCGGCGCGCAAGTCGGCGTCATTATTAATGACAGCCACGGCCGCGCCTGGCGCAACGGCACCGTCGGTGTTGCGATCGGTACGAGCGGCGTTGCAGCGTTGCGCGACCTGCGCGGTAAGCCGGATCTGTTCGGCCGCGAGCTGCAGATCACGCAAGTGGGTTTGGCCGACGAGCTCGCTGCTGCTGCGTCGCTGCTGATGGGACAGGCGGATGAGGGTCTTCCGGTTGTGATCGTTCGCGGGATGCAGATCGAAGGTCACGACGGCCACGCGGCCGATCTGATTCGGCCGCGTGTGCTGGATCTGTTTCGCTGAGCTGGATTGAAATCGCGATGACGCGAATTGTTTTGGCGCTTGCCGCGGCTGAACGAGAGTCCGTCTATCGTTCGCAACGCGAAGTGCAACGCTGGATGCGCACGTGATCCTTGCCCTTGCCGGTGGCGTCGGCGGCGCGAAGCTCGCTAAAGGCCTCGCCGACATTCTCGCACCGGACGAGCTGACTATTGCGGTCAACACCGGCGACGACTTCGTGCATCTCGGGTTGCACGTCTCGCCGGATTTGGACACGGTGATGTACACGCTCGCGGGCATCAACAATCCGACGCAGGGCTGGGGCATCGCAGGCGAGACATGGAATTTCATGCAAGCGCTGGAGGCGATCGGCGGCGAGACATGGTTCAACCTGGGCGATCGCGATCTCGCGACGAACGTAGAACGCATGCACCGGCTTGCCGCGGGCGAAACGTTGTCCGCCGTGACCGAGCGATTGTGCACGCGACTGAACGTGCAGCATCGCGTCGTGCCGATGAGCGATGAGCCCGTGCGCACGCTGGTGCATACGCAAGCTGGCGTGCTGCCGTTTCAGGATTACTTTGTGCGGCTGCGTTCCGAGCCCGTCGTGACCCGATTGGAGTTCGCCGGTGCGCAGACTGCGTGCATGAGCACAGGATTGCGCACCGCGCTCGACCGCTCTACCTTGACGGCAATCGTGATCTGTCCGTCGAATCCGTATCTTAGCGTCGCGCCGATTCTCGCGCTGCCGGGCATGCGCGAGGCGCTCGAGCAGCGGCGCGTTCCGGTGATTGCAGTCTCGCCGATCGTTGCAGGCAAAGCGCTCAAGGGCCCAGCCGCCAAGATCATGCGTGAGCTCGGCAGCGAGCCGTCATCGCTCGAGATTGCGCGCTACTATCACGGCTTGATCGATGCGCTGGTGATCGATCGCACCGATGCAGCACTTGTCGACCCGATCGGCGCACTAGGCATTCATCCACTGGTATCGAACACGATCATGACTGAACCGGAGCACCGAATCGATTTGGCCAAGTACATCGTCGACAGCGTTGACGCCGTTGGCGCGCAGGCAGCGAATAGAGCGCGCATATGAGCGTGTGGCTGGTCGTTCCAGTGAAATCGCTGCGCGACGGCAAGAGCCGGCTGGCGTCGGCGCTCAACCCAGCCGAGCGGCGCGCGCTGATCGAGCATCTGCTCGCGCGGACGCTGCAGCAAGCAGCTCAGTTTCCGGGGCTGGATCGCACGCTGCTGGTCAGCGCATGCGAGGACGCGCGTGCACGCGCCAAGTCTCTTGGTGCGAATGTTCTGGAGGAGCACGCACCGTTCGGTTTGAACAGCGCGTTGAGGCAAGCGCAGAGCGCGCTGCGCGAACATGGCGCGACGCGGATGCTGATGGTCTCGTGCGACCTGCCGCTGCTCGAAGCGGAAGATCTGCGTGCACTGGCGAGGGCGTCATCGGCTGACGCGGTCGCGCTTGCGCCGGATCGCGGCCGGCAAGGCACCAACGGCGTTTGCCTGCCGATCTCGATCGCGTTCGATTTTTCGTTCGGCACGAACAGCTTTGCGCGGCATCTCGATTGCGCGCGCGAGCGCAACCTGCGCAGCACCGCGGTCGACCGCCCGGGGTTGGCTTTCGACGTCGACTTGCCCGAGCATCTGGACGAGTTGCGCGCGGTGGATGCGCCGCTGGCAAACGCCGAGCTCGATTTCCCGAACTGACCGTTGGCCGGCGGCCGAGCAGTCTAAGACCTTAAACCAAGCTCTTCACGAGCGGCGCGTACTTGTCCAGGAGCCGCAGCACTTCATCGCGCGGCACGTCAGCGGCATCCAGCAGCACCCGCTGAATACCCGCTTTGCGATAGGTTTCCAGGGCCGCCTGGTCGGCGGGCGCGCCGAATACGGTGATCGACAAAGTTGCCGGATCGCGCCCGGCCGCTTCGGCTGCCTGCCGCAATCGCGTCATCGCCGTCTCCGGCTGCCAGCCGTTGCGCGGACGCGGAAACCAGCCGTCGCAAAATTCGACGACGCGCTTCAACGTGTGATCGGTTTCGCCGCCGAGGAAAAGCGGTGGATGCGGCTTCTGCTTCGGCTTGGGGTACTGCCACACCTTGTCGAAATTGACGAACTGGCCGTGGTATTCCGCCTCCTCCTGCGTCCACAACGCTTTCATCGCGAGCGCCCGTTCGCGTAGCACCTTGAAGCGCGTTTCATAGGCGGTGCCGTGGTTCTCCATTTCTTCGACGTTCCAGCCGCCGCCCATCGCGAAAATGAGGCGTCCACCCGAGAGCTGGTCCAGACTTGCGACTGACTTGGCGGTGACGATTGGGTCGCGCTGCGGGATCAACGCGATGCCGGTGCCGAGCTTGAGCGTCTTCGTCGCTGCGGCAGCGAAGGAAAGAGCGACGAACGGATCATGAGTGTGCGAGTAGCGTTTCGGCAGCTCGCCGCCGCTCGGGAACGGGGTTTTGCGGCTGACTGGAATGTGCGTGTGCTCGCAGACGAACAGCGATTCGAAACCGCGCGATTCGGCTGCGCTCGCCAGTTCGGCGGGCTGGATGCCGTAGTCGGTCGGGAAATTGAAGATGCCAACGAGCATGTTATGCCTCCGCAAAGGTGAGGGCGCCTGAACGGCGATGCCTCGGGTTGGTGCAAAACTTTTCTTGCTATGTCACTGCCGCTTCGACGTCGCGTCAGTCGGACGACTCCGCCGCAAGGTTGCCCCAGCTCGTCGTTCGTTCGATGCGAACGGCGATGACCGGCAGCGTGGCGATCGCCATCGACTTGAGCTGGCGGTAGCGCGAGCGCAGCAGCGCTTGCGCGTGATCGTGCTCAGCGCCGTCCTCTAGCACTTCAGCACGTCCGTGCAGCATAACCCAGCCGAGGCGCGTCCAGTTTTCATCGTAGCGATCGGCGACCAGCGCGACGGCGGGATTCTCAGCGATGTTGCGAAGACGCTTCAATGTTACGCCAGGACGTTGTTTCGGTTTTTCGTCGACAGTGATGTAGAGCGCGTCGTCCGACAACGCGAAACATACGGGCACAACATGCGGCACGGCGTGCGCATCTGCAGTCGCGAGATGTGCGATTTTGCGGCCGTCGAGAAAGCCGCGTTCGTCGTCGGAGAGCATGGCGTCTAGCTATGTGTGCGTGTATTCATGTCTGCCATTTTATCGCGCTCTGCGGCGCTACGGGACGGCGATGCGGTTGCCTTCAGCGGCGCCGGCGGAGCGAACGACGGGTTCGATCGCGATCGCAAAGCTGCGTGATCGAGCCAGGGATGCTAGGGAAGCTCTGAGCAAGTCTTGCGACGCGCGTTGCGTCAGGTGCGGATGGATGCGAGGCGTCGCGGCGATGCCAAGGTAGGTACCTTGGCGAGGAGCGCAACGATGCAGACGCCGCACCTGACGCAACCCAATAACCTGTCGTCTCTATAGAGGGACCGGGGTGATTTGGGCCGAGGGCCGCGTGCGCTCCTCGTGGTGTAGGCCGGCTACACGGCGTCCTCGCCCTCTTGCCCTCGGCCCAAATCACCCCGGTCGCGCACGCAAGACTTGTTCAGAGCTTCCCTAGAGGATGTCGGTGGATTTCTCGCTGACGCCGTTCCCCTCAAAGACGCTGCGGATCGTTGCATCGGCGCATAGCGCGTCGAACGAATTCAGCGCCGGTTTTCCCGGGGCTCCCAGCCAGCGCGCGGCGAAGGCGCAATTAGGCCGAACGCACGCGAACCTGCATGCGTATCATGTCGTGATCAGCAGCGAGAATCTGCTGGCTATTCTGGCGGAGGCGCATTGCAATCATCGCCTCGGACGCTCGCCAACGGCGGATAGCTTCGCGCGTCCTTTGGAGAACACGAAATGAAAGTTCTGATCACCGGCGGTGGCGGTTTCCTCGGCTATCGTCTCGCCCTGCGTTTGCTCGAGCGCTCAACCTTGGCGGGAAGCGATGGCAAGCCTGCGTCGATTGCGCAGATCACGTTGTTCGACGCCGCTTTTCCGCCGAATACCGACAGCAGATTGCGATGCGTGAAGGGCGATATTGCGGACGCCACCGGCGTCGCAGAAGCACTGGGCAGCGACACGGCCACGGTGTTTCATCTTGCCGCTGTGGTGAGCTCCGGTGCCGAAGCCGATTTCGATCTCGGTTATCGCGTCAATCTCGACGGCACGCGTAACCTTCTGGAAGCATGTCGCGAGCTCGAGTCCCCAGCGCGGCTCGTGTATGCAAGCTCGATCGCAGCGTTCGGCGGCAAGCTGCCGGCGGTGGTGGACGATTCGGTCACGCCGACGCCGCAGACTTCATACGGCACGCAGAAAGTCATCGGCGAATATTTAATCTCCGATTATTCGCGCAAGGGTTTTCTCGATGGACGCAGCCTGCGATTGCCCACGATCGTCGTGCGTCCCGGCAAACCGAACCTCGCCTCCACTTCGTTCGCCAGTGGGATGTTTCGCGAACCGCTGAACGGCGTTGTGTGCGAGGTGCCGGTGGATGATAGCACCGAGCTTTGGATCCTCTCGCCCGCACAAGTCATCGAATCCCTCATCCACGCCCACGACTTACCGACGTCGGCGTGGGGTAGCAACCGGTCGCTCAACCTGCCCGGCATAACCATGCCGGTGAAACAGGGTGTCGATGCTCTGCGTCGTATTGCGGGCGACGCCGTAGCAGCGCGCGTCGTGTTCAAACCTGTCGATCGCATTCAGAAGATGATCAAGACCTTCCCCGCGCGGTTCAGTACTGCGCGCGCAGTCGAGATGGGATTCGAGGCTGACCGCGACATCGACGCCATCGTGCAGAGCTACATCGCGAGCGAACGCATCGAGCTCTGACGCCGCAAGCGGGCTGCGCAAATTCGCGCGCTACAGCCGCGCCAGAATGCCGAGCATTACGATGTCCTGATCGCGGTTGTAGAACGACGCGACGCGTGTGTACATGAACCCGGCTTCGTAACGGCCGATCACTCGGACAGTCGCTCGCAGGCTGCCGATCCCCATCACCCTGAACTTCTGACCATTGATGCCATCGTAGGCAACGTAGGGCCCGATGCCGGCACTGAATGTCAGGCGGTCTGTCGCGGGCTGGTCGTACCATATTTGCACGGGCACACCCCTGCGGTCGGCAAGATTGGTATCGCCCTCCGACAGCAGCGCGACCGAATAGGCCAGATGCTCAGCGCTCTTCACATGAAACTTCGCTTCGAGCTGATATGCAATCGCGGTATCCTGCGCGCCGATCATCGTCGTTCTCGAAGAGCCGCCCCACAGGCTCAGGTCGGCATCGAGCTTGCCCTCGTAGTCATCGTCGTTCTGATGCGTGAAGTCTCGGCCGATGCCCAACAGCACGGCATTCGAGTGAAACGATTCCGGCACCCAGGTATTGTTGTACTGCACGCGGAGGTACCAGGGTTTCAAGGTCGGATGCCACTTCAATGCCGCCGATGAGAGCACGCCCACCCTGAAGTCGTTTTGTCGCACGCCGTCGATGGTCGTGTTGTTCATCGTCGCGTAGGGACCGGCGCCGAGCTGAAACTCGAACGCGCTGCCGAACGGGAGGAGATACCAGACTTGTGCGGCCAGGCCATCGCGATGGTTGTCGAACAGATGGCCGTCGTTGTTGTAGGCAAAGCCGATACCGAGGTGATTCGAACGCTCGGAGATAAAGCCGGCTTCCATCGTCCACGTGGTCTCAGCCAGTCCGTGCAGTGCGCCGCCCTGGACATAGACCTCGGATTGGGCATACGCAGCAGGCGCCGCGAATAAGAGAGCAAGCAGCAGAATTCTGGACATTAGGGCTCCGTGATCGAAGAGTTTGCCCGCGCCACGCAACATGCAAAGCGAATAACCACCGCTTTGCAGGCGGCGATCTCACCGCTACGGTTACCGCGCGTACACCGCTTTGTGCGCGGCGGCGGCATAAGAGTTCACCGCGGCGATGAGAATTGACGATGCTTGGAGTCCGAGCGGCGGAAGCCTGCTCCGCAGGGCATGCATGAGCGGAAATCGACCGCCGGTGAGCGCGCGCCACTTGCGATCCGAGCAGTAGGCCGCTGCGGAAAACCGATGGCGATGTCGGATTACCCGTGCAGCGCCCGTCCTAGGGAAGCTCTGAACAAGTCTTGCGTGCGCGACCGGGGTGATTTGGGCCGAGGGCAAGAGGGCGAGGACGCCGTGTAGCCCGCCTACACCAGGAGGAGCCCACGCGGCCATCGGCCCAAATCAC
>JBBRGM010000164.1:0-8963 GCA_038240725.1 Burkholderiales bacterium
CCGGATACCGATACCGGCATACCCGCGCGCAACGCAATCTGACGGGCGATGTTGCCGCCCGTCGCGCCCTCAGGCGTCGCACAGCCCATGATAACGTCTTCGACCTCCGCGGGATCGAGCCCGGCGCGCTCGAGCGCGTGCTTCACCACGTGGCCGCCCATCGTCGCGCCGTGTGTCATGTTGAGCGCGCCCTTCCAGGATTTGCATAGCGGGGTGCGTGCGGTTGATACGATTACGGCATCGGGCATTTTGGGCTCTCTCCGGTGGTAGGGCGGCTGGCTCGGGCGACGATATCGGCGCGCTCAGAATTTTGGTCCAGGATGCATCGCCCAGGGACTAGGGGCTCGGGACTGGGGGCTAGGGAAAAGCGTAAGGCGGTGGTGCCTGTAGCGGCGTCAGATTTCCGATCTTCGTCTTGGCGCTTTAGTCGCTGTTACCCTAGCCTCCAGCCCCTAGCCCCTATTCCCTTGTGCGAGCACCGCTCGCACACTAGCGTATCACAGCGCTGTCGATCATCATGCCGGTGCGGGAGCCCGTGTGGCGCGCGCGAGTGGGCCACACGACCAGGGAAGCGACGCGTAATATTCGCGGGGTTCCCTCCGCGAACTGCGTAAGGCTTCGACGAGGTTTAAAACTGCGCGAACGCGCACCGCGCGATCCAAATCAGAAACGAAACGGAGGAGCCATGCGTCTGCTTGGAAAAATCGCGATCATCGTCGGCGCCGGTCAAAGTCCCGGCGAAGGCATGGGCAACGGCCGCGCGACCGCACTTCGCTTCGCGCGCGAAGGCGCAACGATTCTCGCCGTCGATCGCGATCTTGCATCGGCAGAGGAAACGGTCGCAATGGTCGTCGGCGAAGGCAACGAGTGCGTTGCATTCCAAGCCGACGTGACGTGCGAAACCACGCTCGCTGCGGCGATTTCATTTGCGCGCGAGCGCTGGGGCCACATCGACATCCTGCACAACAACGTCGGCGTCAGCATCGCCGGCGGCGATGGCTCACCGCTCGACATCACCGAAGACGCCTTCGATCGCATCAGCGCGATCAATCTGCGCGGCACGATCATGGCGTGCAAACACGCACTGCCGATGATGCGCGAGCAACGCTCCGGCGTGATCATCAATATCTCCTCCGTGGCCGCATGGATGGACTATCCCACGGTTGCATACAAAGCCACGAAAGCCGCGATGATTGCCTACACGCAGCAAATCGCACTGCAGAACGCGCCTTACGGCATACGCGCAAACGTGATTCTTCCCGGCTTGATGGATACGCCGATGGCGGTCAATACGCGTGCGAATGCGTTCGGGAAAACGCGCGCTCAGATCGCGGCGGAGCGCGACGCGAAAGTACCACTGCGCGGGAAGATGGGGACGGCGTGGGATGTTGCGAACGCGGCGTTGTTCCTTGCGTCCGATGAGGCGAATTTCGTGACCGGGGTGGCGTTGCCCGTGGACGGTGGCGCGCTGGTTAGGGTTGGATGATCGATCGTACTGCCTAACCATTCGAGGAGAAATTCAGATGATCCGCAAGCACGTGGCAATCGCAGGGGTGTCGGCTCTGGCGCTGACGTTCGCAATCGGCGTCGCTGTCGGTCAGAATTCACCGCCGAGCGAAAATCGGGGCGTCCAGATGAGCGCGCCGACATTCCTCGACCTCACCAACGAAATCGACAGCGTGGCTGGCCGGCAGTTGCGCATGCGCACGATCACGGTCGAGCCGGGCGGCGTGGTTGCTCTGCACAGTCACAAGGGGCGCCCGGCAGTGGCGTACATGCTGCAGGGGACGCTTACCGAACACGTGCAAAACGGCGCTACGCATGAACGCCACGAGGGCGAGTCCTGGACCGAAGACAGAAACGCGGTGCACTGGTCGGAGAACAAGGGCGACAAGCCGTTGGTGCTGATCGCCGTTGACGTGTTCAAGCCGTGAGGCAACGCGATCATAAATGGTACCCGCGCGTGAAAAGTAGATCCGAAGTAAGGCACCGTCATTTGCGGAGACAGTAAGACCCGGCGGGGGTTTAGCACTCTTTCTCCGTCCACCCGGCAACCTCATATTAATAATCCACCAGTGCCCCGTGCACTCGTATGAAGATCACTCGGACCCCATACATAATTGGGACCACATAATTGATCGGGCTTGCGGCAGGCATCATCCATAGCAACGACGCAGTCAGATGGATCATACGGATCCCGGCGCACCTATTCGTCTCGGAATCGCACTTGTAACCACGCCGGTCGGGGTGGATTCAACTTCTATCACTGTCTGCGCTGACAACATCGCCTCGCCGTAGGCAGCGTCGCTATGGGACGGTCTGCACGGCCTCGGCCAGCGGCACGTGCGTATCAAAGCTGTACAGGAGGCTCGTTTGAAGAAGCGCAGGCGCCGCGCTCCCCAGCGCATCGCTTTTGCACTCCAACCAACGCGCAATACCCCACGACGTCGGCTCAAGGATCACGCGCTGCGGACGATACTAAGATCGGCGCTCGCCTCTGGTATTGAGGCGAGAAGCACTGTCGCATCGTCGGGGATGACGTGGAACAACACAGGCGTAGGTTCGCTGCCGCGTTCGGAGTGTTGAGCCTTGTCTCGGTTCATTGCGCTCCAAGCCATGCAGAAGAGGGGAAGGGCCTGGATTTCTCCGGCTCGGGATTTCTTACGCTCGCCACCGGCAAAGTCCTCAGCGGAACGCACGACCCGGCGACTGATCAAGGCTTCAAGTGCCCCTGCTTCATTTCCGACTATGCTCAAGGTGGCGTTTACGAACACGGTGCTTGGCAGTTCGAGCCCGATTCCAAGCTGGGTCTGCAGGGCACGGTATCGGGCGGCAGTGGCCGCTACTCGCTGACCGGTCAGATCGTCTCGCGCGGCGCTGCGCAGGGGCAGATGGATCTCGAATGGCTTTACGGCACCTTCGAGATAAACGGAAAGCTCACGCTGTAGGTCGGGCGCAAACGCCTGCCGCTATTCTTTTATTCTGAAGTCCAGGACGTCGGCTTTGCGCTGCCGTGGATCCACTTACCGCCACAAGTCTATGGCTGGGAAATCGTCAACTACAACGGCGCCAACCTCACGTATCGCGAAGAATGGGGTAGCTGGCTATCGACGCTGAATGTTTTCGGCGGCGACGAAACCAGTCGCGACAACGGCTTCTCGAAAATCTACAACGGCAAAGACTCGCGAACCGACTCGCGCTGGTCCAACATCCGCGGAGCTGAGTTGAGTCTCACGCACGACTGGTTCGGCGCGCGGCTCGTGTACATCCAGTCGGGTACCCAGAACAGACTCGTGTCGGAGGGCGAATCCGATTTCTCGGAGCCCAAGCGTCAGCGCATTCACGGCGTATCGTTCAACGCCGATCGAGGCAGCTGGATGGCGCGCGCCGAATTCCTGTACATCGACCGCACCGAGGACTACGGCAAGGACTACAGTCAGCTGTACGCTGTTGGCTACCACTTCGGGCGCCTGCTGCCTCTCGTTTCCTACGCCAACTATCGCCAGAAACTCAACCCGGGCGGCGTCGGGGCTGAAGCACACAGCACACTGTCGATGGTGCTGCGCTACGATCGGACCGACGCCAGCGCTTTCAAACTGCAGTTCGACTATTGGAAGGATAAGACCGATCCGGGATATATCTCGCTGCACGGCGACGCGCGGGTGATCACCTTAAGCTATGACCGCGTGTTCTGATGCAAAACCGACATCGGATATGAACGCGACCACGTTTCTCCGCGATACATCGATGGTTCGCAAGCGGTTGCGGCGCCTGCTCTTGGTCATGCTCACCGCATTGCCGCCTCTGTGGGCCGTCGCCGAAGATCTCGTGGTGATCATAGCCAACCGCGATAACCCGAATACCATCGACCGCGCATACGTTGCCAAAATTTATACGGGCGCGCTGAAGGGCTGGCCTGACGGCACCTCGGTAATGGCGTTCGATCAAGACCCGGACAGCGATGTGCGCCGAAGCTTCTACGGCACTGTAGTCTTCAAGAGCGCAGCCAACATGCGCGCGATCTGGTCGCAGAACATTTTCACAGGTAAGGGGCTGCCGCCTAAGGTCGCGGCCCCGGACGCCGAGATGAAGCGAGTGGTCGCGGCGCACCGAAATGCGATCGGCTATATCCGGGCTTCGCAACTCGACGCCAGCGTCAAAGTAATCCAAAGCGAAAAGTAGGATACGTGAACCGACACATCGCCTTTGCCCCGAGCGCTTGGCGCGACGATGCCCGGCTCGCCACCGCGATGACTTGGATAGCTGCGAGCATCGCAATGATCGTTGCGCTCGCCGCGCCGGTCGGTTTTTTCTGGTTGTCCTACAACGCGGAAGCCAAGGAGAGTGCGGTAGCAGCGCGCCTGCATTCGGCCTTCGTTACCGAGGCGATCAACAGCGGCACAGGGGACTGGCGTCAAAACATAAGTGGGCTGATTGAAACCGATCTAGCCCCGAGTGCATTGCCGGAAGTACGCACGATTCGCGATGCCGACGGCGTGATCATCGCCAGCAGCGGCGCAACGATCGTCGGGCCGATGCTCGTGCGTACTGCGCCGATGATGCTCGCTGAGGGGCTTGTAGGCGAGGTCACTGTCACCCGCTCGCTGCGCCCACTGCTGATGCAAATGCTGATCGTCTTGTGTGGCTCGGCGGCGCTTGGCGTGGCGATCTTCACCTCACTTCGGGTGCTGCCGCTGCGCGCTCTGCGCCGCAGCCTCGCGGCGCTGAAACGTGAAGAAGCAAAGGCTCGCGAGGAAGCCGAAGAGCAGTTGCGCATCGTGTTCGAGCACTCGATCGAAGGTATCGTGATTTTCACGCCCAACGGGCAAGTGGTCTCATGCAATCCGGCTGCCCGACGGATGTTCGGTTACGTCGACGATGCGATGGTGGGGATCCCAATCAGCACGCTACTCCAGTCACCCATCGATGCCGAAGAAGACGATCCATTTCCAGTGCGGCATTGGGAGTCGCTGGCATGGCGCAAAGATAGCACCGAATTTCCGGTCGACACCGCGGTAAGCGAAACGCACATGACCGGCGTTCGCCAACGTATCGGCGTCATCCGTGACATCACCGAACGCAAGCAAGCCGAGGCGCGTTTATCTTACCTCGCAAATTACGACGGCCTGACTGGGCTGCCGAACCGCACCTTGTTCCTCGATCGCCTCAAACAAGCGATGGCGCGAGCGCGGCGTGACGGCGATCAATTGGCACTGATGTTCCTCGACCTGGACCGTTTCAAGACCATCAACGACAGCCTCGGCCACGACGTTGGCGACCAACTGCTCAAGCAAGTGGCGATAGCGCTGTCTCGCAGTGTGCGCACGACCGACTCCGTGACCCGGACCAACGGAAACGATGATAGCGGCATCATCGTTTCCCGCCTGGGTGGCGACGAATTCACAGTATTGGTGGAGGGACTGCGCGGACCGGAACTGGCGACCGTTATCGCACAGCGCCTGCTCGAGGCGCTGACGCGTCCCTTTATGGTTGGCCAGGACGAGCTCTATATCACGACCAGCATCGGCATCACGCTCTTCCCGCACGACGACAGCGATCTCGACGGTCTGATCAAGCAGGCGGACATCGCGATGTATCGCGCGAAGGAACTGGGCCGCAACACTTATCACTTCTACAATGAAGCGCTCAACGCCGAAGCCGCTGAGCGCCACGCGCTGGAAGCGAGCCTGCGCCACGCGTTGCAACGCAAGGAATTCGCTCTCCACTACCAACCCAAAGCCAATTTTGCCACCGGGCAGATTACCGGCGTCGAGGCGCTGCTGCGATGGCAACCATCGGGACGCGCGTCGGTGGGGCCGGACAGATTCATCCCGATCCTCGAAGATACGGGAATGATCCTGCCGGTCGGCACTTGGGTCATCCGCCATGCGTGCGAGCAAATGATGGCCTGGCGCCGAGCCGGCATACCGCCGCTCAGTCTGGCCGTCAATCTGTCGGCGCGCCAGTTTCGTCAGCAAGACCTCGTAACGCAGGTTACGACGATCCTCGCTGAGACCGGCTTCGAGCCCGATAACCTCGAAGTCGAGTTGACCGAGAGCATGCTTATGGATGACATGGAGGCCGGCGTGCGCATCCTCGCTAGCCTCGCGGCCAAGGGCATACGTATCGCGATCGACGATTTCGGCACCGGACACTCTTCGCTCGCCTACCTCAAGCGATTCCGCGTGCATACGCTCAAGATCGATCGTGCCTTCGTGCGGAACACACCGGACGACCTAGAAGACAGCGCCATCGCGTGCGCGATCATCGCCCTCGCCAACGCTCTCAAGCTCAAGGTCGTAGCAGAGGGTGTCGAGACCGCCGATCAGGCCACGTTCCTTCGCGACCAAGGCTGCGACGAAATGCAAGGCTATCTTCTCAGCCGACCGCTGAGCGCGGAAGCCTTCGTCAATTGGTGGCACAAAGAACGAGCGCTGCCGCACGCCGTGTGAGCAGACCGGCGTTTCAGGGGCCAGTCCTCTAGACTCAGCCGAAATCGTTCGACACTGCTACTTAACGGACCTGCCGGCTATAAATCCATCACCACCCCGTTGCTTTAGGCCCTGCGGGATTGCGGTCAATTGCGGAGTACCGAGACCATACCAAGATTTTGGCGACAGTCGCGCCTCTGTTTAAAAGACCAGGGGCGGACGAGCAGCTATGAGTTAGTCGAAAGTAACGCCGTCTTCTAAGAACGCAGATGCTGCGGCGGCACCCAATGCGACCGCACTAACTGATCTACTCGCGTTGATCTATTAGCAGCCCGTCCCAAGCCGCAGTGAAAGGATCGCAGAGCTACGAAACTGGAAATGAGGTACGGCGGATGACGGCTATTTGAAGCGGCGGTGGAAGCGAACTTTGTCGGGTGACAAAATTCGAACTCGGAAATGCTATTAGCGCAGCGAGCCGCTCGGGCCAGCTTTGATCAGTGTTTTCACTTTCATGGCAATGCTCCTGAATGATGGAAGGGTGCACGGCTACCGGACACCGGTGCGCGTGCGACGATGCATGAGCAATTGCTGCACGATCGGGTAATTCAAGTGGTGCAGAGTGGCTCGAGACGGCCCGAGCACAACACGCGAATCGATTTCACCCATCTCAAAACAGCCTTGGAAACCGAACTTCGTACGATTCCACCGAATCTACGCCGCGCGTCGCTTCACTTCAGCCAACCTGCGCTCGAGCTTATCGAGCACTTTGTCGGCGGGGACGTATTTCCCGGTTTTCTTCGCTTGGGCAGCACTCGCCAGTCCCCGCGCGATAAACTCTTGCCTCGCTTTACGGTATTCGATCCTCCGAGTCAGCGCTTCCAGCACGAAGCTGGAAAGGGTTTCTCCTTGCTCAAGGACAGTCTCGGCTTCCCTGCGCAGTTCGGCGGAAACCCGCAAGGGTGGAATCGTCGTCTTCATGTGGTTACCTCGTTGCATTGCAATTGCGATGCATTTTATATCGCAAGTCATTTGCCAGCGCATGACTTGCGCGGGCAGATAGTGCAAACGAAGATTCGATCGAGTCTTGGTTCCTCATAGCTGCTGCAACGTGGGACTCAAAGCCGTTCCACTAAAGAACTCGAATCCGACGTTCGGACGTCTGCGACGGACACCCCCATCGACATCACGCACGCCTATTACTTTAAGTTTATGGCGCCTGCTACTCTCGCCTATTACTGTGCTGACACATCGCGCTGGATTGCCGAACGCATCCGGCACATCGTTCGACTAACTCAGGAGTAAGACTGCATGGCGGCTCGCGCAATACGGTCATACGACGATCTCAAGGCGGCGAAGGCAGCGGCTTCGCAGCAGTTCCTTGCGCCTGCGCCCAAGGCTCGGGCATTCGCTGCGTATGCGGTCGCGACGCATCCAGATGCAAACGTTGTCGGCGTCGGTATTGGTCAGAAAGTCAGCGAAGGCAAAGCGACCGGCGAGCGCTGCGTGCGTTTCTACGTCGCGCGTAAGTTGCCGAGGTCTGCGTTGCAGAAAAGCGCGCTGCTGCCGGCGAAACTCGATGGCGTCGCAACCGATGTGATCGAAACGGGCATCTTCACAGCGCAAGGACCGGGCATCGCGAAAGCGCGATCCCGACTGCGTCCAGTGCAGCCGGGCTGCTCAGTTGGTTTCAAGTTTCCGGCGCCGCACGACAACGTCGTAATGGCGGGCACGCTAGGCGCCATCGTCGAAAAAGACGGCGTACTCTATATTCTCAGCAATAACCACGTTCTGACTGACGAGAACCAATTGGAAATCGGCGCGGCTATTTTTCAGCCTGGGCTGCTCGACGGCGGCAAAGTGTCGACAGACCGGGTCGCGAAGCTGGCGCAATTTCGCAAGTTGAAGAAAACCGGCAACGCCATCGACGCGGCGATCGCGAAGCTCACGCGCAGCAAGCTCGTCTCCACCAAATTCGTAAACGGCGTCTCATTGTCTTCGACCACGCCGATCGCCGCGGCGGAGAAAATGGCCGTACACAAGGTTGGGCGCACGACCGGCTACACGCAGGGCATCATCGAAGACATTAGCGCCGACGTGAAGGTCGGGTATGAAAAGGGCGACCTGACGTTCGTCGATCAGATCCTCATCCGCGGTCTGAAAGGCGTCGCGTTTTCGAACGCAGGCGATTCCGGATCGCTGATCGTCGACCGCAAATCAGGCGCGGCGACGGGATTGCTGTTCGCCGGGTCCGCCAGTTATACGATCGGAAATCATATCGAGCTCGTGCTGAAAGCATTCGGCGTCGAGCTCTGGATCTAGTTCGTTCTTATGGCCGCACACGAATCATTACCCGACATCAAGCGCCGCCTCTCGCCGGTGCTGCTCGCAATCGACGGCGTTAGCGGAGTAGGCATTTTTTCCGGCCGGCTTTGCGTGTATGTCGAGCGTGACGCCGCGGAGTTGCGCGACAAAGTAGCTGCTCTGCTCGATCAACACGCGCCAGGCTTGCCATACGAGATCAAGGTTGGCGGC
>JBBRGM010000165.1:0-8959 GCA_038240725.1 Burkholderiales bacterium
GCGAAGATTGCTTCCTCGATCGCGGGCAGTCCTTCTTTCGTGCCGGGAATCTTGATAAAAAGATTAGGCCGTCCGGCGCGCGCGTGCAGTTCTTTCGCTATGGCGATAGTGGCCTTGGTATCGAACGCGAGCAATGGCGAGACTTCTAACGACACCCATCCATCGACGCCGCAGGTGCGATCGAAGGTCGGCCGGAACAAGTCGGCCGCCTGCCGCAAATCCTCGATCGCCAGGTCGAAGAACAGCTTCTCGTCCGCCTTGCTCTCTTTTAGCTTGGTACGAATGGAAGCGTCGTATGCGGTGCTGCTCTTGATCGCCTGATTAAAAATGCTCGGGTTCGAAGTCAACCCGGTGACCGACAGCTCGTCGATATAGCGCTTGAGCGTGCCGCTGGTCAGCAGGTCGCGCGTGATGTTGTCGAGCCAGATGCTCTGACCCAGGTCATGCAGCTTTTGTGTCGCTTTCATCGTGTCACCTCGCAACAGATAGTATCGATTGGGACTGCCGGTGTTTCGCTACATTCGTGTCCGTGCCGGATCGCACTCGTTGCCGCCTCACGCTGTCAGACTCTGCGCGAGCACTTGCGCTGTGGCAATGCTTTCAGTGAATACCGGATCGCGCTCGCGATCGGAGAGCTGCCGCCCGACGAGCTCCGCCAGCGATTGCGGCTGCACACTGATCGTCAGCGGTGCGGTCTCAATGCCTTCAGTGGTCGCCTCGAGCCGCGTGGTGTCGACCGGTCGAAACACCAGGCTCGCCACTTGTGCATCGACACGGTACCGCACTCGGACTTCACGCACTTCGGAGGCGCCCTCGGATAGCCGTTTGATACGAACCACGACGGGCCCGTGCGGCGCATCGAACATCCAGCGAATCTCGACCCCCGGCTCGACGCCGCCCGCTCGCACCTTCCAACCGAGGCGGCGTGTCAGCCAGCTTGCGAGCTCCCACGCCTGCACCACCGCGTGCGGTCCGTGTTCCAGCACCAGCTCGGTCGCCGTTGCGCTCGCATCCCCGGCAATCGTTGGATCCAGCGTTTGTGCGAGCAGCCGGCGCCAGAATTTCAGGCGACGCCAGTTGAGATCCGACGCGACTCGCCAGCGGCCGCCGGGCAGCGTCTTGGCAAAGCGTTCGTACCAATGCGCAGTCGCCGCTACCGCGCGGGTGGGTTCGAGCCAGCCGCGGCTGTCGTAGACGATCTGTTGCGCGCTCTCGGCGAGATCGAATAGCAGCGCACCCGCGAACGCCGGCGGCTGGTTCGACGCCCACCATACGTTGATCGGCAGATCGCCGACCAGCAATGCGCGAACGGCAAACGGCAACGTTGCCACCGTAGCGCCTGCCGCATGCAGCACGATCATCTCGGAGCAGCTATCCACCGTGTGGCCGTTTTGCCGGGGCCGCACGAGCGCAGCCGCGGTGACCGGCGCCTCATCGGGACCGGCTTCCCCCAACAGCAGCAGCACGCGCGCCGGATGGATCGACACCACGCTCGGCACTTCAGTTGAGATACGCTCCGCTTGTTCGCGCTGATCGCAAAAGATCACGAGGTTCGACATGCGCGCAAATTGAACCGGACGCTCGCCCGTTCCCCGCAAAGGCTGCATCTGGCGCGCGAGCTCGGCTTCGACCTCGCGCAGCGGGATCGAGACGCTGCCGCTCGGCGCGAACGCAGCCGAACCCGTCACAAATTTCTCCAAAAGCGGCCGTCCGGTTCGATCAGACGATTCGCCTCGACCGGCCCCCAGGTGCCGCACTGATATTCGGGCAAGTCGCGCACGGCGTTTTGCTCCCAGCGATCCAGGATCGGCGTGACGAACTGCCACGCGGCTTCGACCTGATCGCGGCGCATGAACAACGTTGCATCGCCGGCCATGACGTCGAGAATCAGCCGCTCGTAGGCTTCCGGCGAGCTGCCGCCGAAGCTGCTCGCGTAGTTGAATTCCATCTTGACCGGATAGATGCGAATCTTCGGCCCCGGCAGCTTCGACGCAATGCGCATGGACAGCCCTTCTTCGGGCTGTACGCGCACCGACAGCACCGTCGGCTCGAGCTGCATCTCGGGGTTAGTGTTGAACAGAATCTGCGGCACGTCTTTGAACTGAATCGCGACTTCGCTCACCCGCTTGGGCAGCCGCTTACCTGTGCGCAAATAGAACGGCACGCCCGCCCAGCGCCAGTTGTCGATGAACAACTTGAGCGCCATGAACGTTTCGGTGGTCGAATGGACCGATGCGCGCGGTAGCTCGCGCCCCATCGCCTCGAACGATTGGCGCACCTCCTTGCGATAGCCGGGAACACGCTGTCCGTACATGTCCCCTTCGATGTATTGGCCGCGCACCACGTTCCGGTCGACATCGGCTGCGCTGAACGGGCGCAGACAATTCAGCACACCGACTTTCGCATCGCGCACCACCTCGGGTGCGAGCGACCACGGCGGCTCCATCGCCATCACGCACAACACCTGCAGCATATGATTCTGCACCATGTCGCGCAGCGCGCCGATCCCCTCGTAGTAGCCGGCACGAGTCGCGATGATCTCGCCGGTTGCTGGGTCGTACTGCGCGAGGCCTTCTTCCTCGGCTACCGTGATCTGCACGTGATCGATGCACTTGGCATTCCAGAGCGGCTCGAAGATGCTGTTGGCGAAGCGCAGCACCAATAGATTCTGCACGGTCTCTTTGCCGAGGTAGTGGTCGATGCGATAGGTCTGACTCTCGGCGAACGCGGCGCCGACTTCGCGATTCACCTCGCGCGCGCTGATCAGGTCGCGGCCGATCGGTTTCTCGACGATCACCCGGGTGAACGCCGTGGTATCCGCCGGATCGCGAATCATGCCGGCCGCTTGCAGATGCTCGACGCACTGCCCCACCAGGCTCGGTGGCACAGCGAGATAGAACACGCGGCTGCCCGGAATGCCGAACTGGTGGTCGAGCGAGTCGAGCCGCGCCTTCAACTGCTCGTATGCACGCATGTCGTTGAAGCTGCCCTGCACGAAGAACAGTCCGCGGGCGAAGCTTTCCCAATGCGCTTCGTCGAGCGGCTGACGCGAGAACCGCGCGATGCCGCTCCTGGCTCGCTCGCGAATGTACTCATCGGGGTCGCCGCCGCTCTCACCTTCAGCCGGAACACCGAACGCGACTACCGTGAAGTGCGACGGCAACACGCCATCGACGTCCAGGTTGTATACGGCCGGCAGCAGCTTGCGCCAGCTCAGATCGCCCGGCCCGCCGAAGATGACCAGTTGGCACGGCTGCGGCAATAGCGTCGTCGGCGGTTCGATAATCCTCGCATCTGCCGAAGCATCCGTGCGCGCTGATGTCATATTGGCGACCTTCTTGATATTGATCGGACGAAATCGAACACGCGCCGCGCGACGAGGCGTTGCTGGAACCGTGCGCCTCGCGCGCGATCCGCGCTGCTGATCAAGTCACAGGACAGATGTGCACGTTCCAGATTTGCGCGGCGTGCTCCGCGGTGACGCGATTGCTGGAATATTTAAGGCGTCGCCGACGCTGCGCATCCCTCGGCACCGTTGGTGTCCAGGGATCGCATCCGCGCCTGGTTCGCTCAGATGAACATCGCATGAGCTTGGAAGCGTATCTGTTAACGGCTGCAACAGGCGTTTCTGGATATCGGAAAGCTATCCGTAAGACAAATTTGGAGGTGAGTACAGCGGGAGGCGTGAGAAGAAGGCACTGGGTTGCGATTATGGTCGGCTAGTACGTTGAAGATTGATGACACCTGCGTCCGCTTTTTCCGGCTCGTCGCTGGCGTTCTGCCACCATTTAGGTGAGCATGAGATCGGCTGAAAGTTCCTCCGCAGCGTGCCGGTGACAGCGCTGCCGTCTGGATAAGGAGCATCTCATCTTGAACGTTCCGCGCCGAATCGATCGACTCGCGTGCAGCATTGCGATGCTGCCGTTATCGAGACGCTTGCCCCCGCGCCTGGCGCATCGCCCCCTCGCCGCCCGCAAGACCCTTGGCAGATTCCACTCGGCCTTAGCTATCCGGTGATGCTATGAAAGTGCTCACGATAAGTCTCGTCATCGCGCTATGCATCGGTGTTTCGATCTTCTTTTGGGTCATACCGAAGCGCGTGGACCGCACGCACAATTTCGTCTATGCCGATTCCGCGCCGCTCGCCGATCCAGCTAACGTTGCGCTTCACGGCAGGCTGCTGATCGCCGACCTGCATGCCGATAGCCTGCTCTGGGATCGCAACCTTAACGTGCGCAACAGCGCCGGTCATGTCGACGTGCCGCGGCTCATCGAAGGCAACGTCGCACTGGAAGGTTTCTCGGTCGTCACCAAGACGCCGCGCGGACTCAACATCGACAGCAATGCCGCGAACAGCGACAACATTACCCTGCTATCGATCGCGCAGCGCTGGCCGCGTGCGACGTGGTCGAGCCTCTTGCAGCGCGCGCTCTACCAGGCGCAGCGCTTGCACGAATTCGCACAGCACTCCAACGGCGCTTTGACGATCATCAAGACGCGCGCGGATTTGTCGAGCTACCTGGCGCGCCGTCGCGAGAATCGAAAGCTGACCGCAGGATGGCTTGCGCTGGAAGGCGCACATGCACTGGAAGGCAACATTGGCAATCTCGACGTGTTGTTCGACGCCGGCTTTCGCGTGATGGCGCCCGCGCACCTATTCGATTCCGAGTTCGGCGGATCGGCAAGCGGCGTCGACAAAGGCGGCCTTACGCAGCTCGGGCGCGATTGGGTCAAGCGTATGGAAGACAGACGCATGATCATCGATCTTGCGCACGCATCTTCGCGCACGCTCGACGATGTGCTCGCCATCGCCACACGACCGATCATCGTCTCGCACACCGGCGTAAAAGGCACCTGCGACAACAATCGGAATCTCACCGACGCACAGCTGCGGCGCATCGCACAGAACGGCGGCTTGATCGGCGTCGGCTTCTGGGAAACCGCGACCTGCGGCCGCGACGTCGCGGCCATCGTCAAGGCCATCCGATATACCGCCGACGTCGCTGGAATCGATGCAGTCGCACTGGGATCGGACTGGGACGGCTACGTCGCGACGCCGATCGACGCAAGCCAGCTTGCTCGCGTAACCGACGGGCTCGTCAGAAATGGCTTCAGCGAGCCGCAGATCGAAAAAATCATGGGCGGCAATGCGATTCGACTGCTGTCGCAACTGCTGCCGTAATTTACCGGGACGTTAAGTTACCGGCGCCTCGATCGCCTTCTTCGGCGAGAGACATCGCGATGCCGCGACCGACCCGGAGCCGCGCCGGTCACGAGCGCGCTATCACCCGACAGCAGTCTTGGTCCCATGCTGGCGCCTGCTTGTATACGGGGCGGACGCTGGCGATACTGGAAAATCAACCGGTCAACCCCATTTATGCTGATCATGGCGCCCGGCTCTAAGCTGAGTAGAGATGCGCCAGCGCGGCAATAGGCGACGCCATCGTATGGATCTTTCGCTTTCCAACCCCAGACTATAAAAATGGCTGATTACGAGCAAACAGCATTGTCGGTACCGCGGTCCTCGCTGGTTACGTTGACCAACCTGGTGTATGCCCTGCACGCGGTGAGCTTGATCCTCGGCGCGTTCGGCGCGGCCATGGTGATTACGTCGTTTTTATTCGGCTGGCCGTCGATTATTGCCGTCATCATCAACTACGTGAAGCGCAATGAGGTGCGCGGAACTTACCTCGAATCGCACTTCCGCTGGCAGATTCGAACGTTCTGGTACGCGTTGCTGTGGGTATGTTTGACCGCGGCGATTTCGGGCGTGCTTCTCCTGGTGCTCATCGGTTTTCTGACCTGGCCGGCGTTGATGTTCGCGCTTGGCGTCTGGGCGATATATCGAATCGCGCGCGGCTGGCTGGCGCTACGCGCCGGCAGACCGATTATTTAAGCGGTCAGCATCTCGATCTTCATCGGGCGCTACTGCAAGGACTAGACACTGATCGTCTCAGACGATCGAAACCATCGCTTTATTGCGTTAGACCGATCAGTGGAATATCTCTACTGTATGAAATGTGGAAGTCGACGCTTTGATTTTCGTTGAGGAGAAAACGTTATGGCAACTGAGCTGAGCAATCGAGAAGGACAACGCATTCCGGACGTCACCTTCCGTGTCCGGGAAGACAATGAATGGAAGAACAAAACCACCAAGGAATTGTTCGACGGCAAGACGGTCGTGGTGTTTTCGCTGCCGGGCGCCTTTACCCCCACCTGCTCGTCGACTCACTTGCCGCGCTATAACGAGCTTGCCCCGGTGTTCTTTGCAAACGGCGTTGACAGCATCCTGTGCGTATCGGTGAACGACACATTCGTGATGAACGAATGGGCACAGGATCAGGAGTGCGAAAACATCGTACTGATCCCCGATGGCAACGGCGAATTTACCGCCGGCATGGGCATGCTGGTCGACAAGTCCGATCTTGGTTTCGGCAAGCGCTCCTGGCGTTACTCGATGCTGGTGAAAGACGGCGTGGTGCAGAAGATGTTCATCGAGCCGCAGAAACCCGGCGATCCATTCGAAGTCTCGGATGCGGACACGATGCTGAACTTCATCCGTCCAGACGCGAAACGTCCCGACCAGGTCGTCGTGTTTACGCGCGAGGGTTGTCAGTACTGCGCCCGCGCCAAAACACTGCTGAAAGAACTCGGCTACGACTATGCGGAAGTCCCGCTGCCGCATACGATACGAACCAAAGTCGTGGGCGCATTGGCGGGAGGCGGTGCGAGAACGGTGCCGCAGATCTTCGTGAACGGCGAATACGTCGGGGGCTCGGAAGAACTCGAAACCTGGGCGAAGAAGAAGAAAGCAGCTTGAGATAGCCGCCGCGACTGGACTGCCGCGGGTCGAGCTAAGGTCCGCGGTGGCGTTGCTGCAACGAGTGCACCGCAGAGGGATCTGACGAGAATAGCTCAGCCCGTGCGCTCAAGCCTCGCGCATGCAATCGGCGAGGCGACTCGGGTAAATCATGTTGTTTCCCTCTCAATGCCGGTCGCTGCGCGGTGGCGCTGCCGACCGGCATTGCATTTCACGGCAGGAAAGTGATACGGCCGTTGCGTTGCAGCTCGCGAATACGCGCCTCACGCTCCGATACGGACAACTGCGGTTGCACGTCGGCCGGAGTCGCGCCGCTCTGTGTGTTGGACAGCAAACTCAAAACGATCTCGAACAAGCTTTTCATGTGTGCTTCTCCTTCGCTTACCAGTGAAATCAAAATGCTTCAGTATTTCGGATCGCAATCTGTTCGACGTAAATCGGTCGAGCTCATCGGCCAGGCTCGCAATCGGGCAACTGCCAAGCGCTTCTGAGCAAACGCTCGTCAACTCACGCCGCGGGAATGGCTAGATCGATTGCCGGCGTTCCGTTCGCTTTACCGCGACGCGGCATTTCTGCCTTAGAAATGGCCGGCAGGCTATGGAACGCAAGCGCGCTGCCGGGGCTGCCACAGGCGAGTAACATCACGATACGGTTTGTGAAGACAGAATTCCAGCTCATTATTGTTCCTTTTAAGTTAGCGACTTAGATTATTAAATTGCTACAGCGCTAAAGTAACCGATCCAATTGTCGTCGTCTAATCGCCAGTTTGGATCGGCGCCATCGGTGTTACCTATGGCAATCGCCGGGTTTATGATGCTCTGCAGCAAATTGCGTGCTAGGATGATGCAGAGTACTGGAGTGACATGGAGCTTTATCAGCTAAGGAGTTTTGTAACGGTGGCGGAGCTGGGGCACTTGACCCGGGCCGCCGAACGCCTGCACATCAGTCAGCCGGCATTGAGCGCGCAGATCAAAGCGCTCGAGGACGAACTGGCTGTGGAGCTGTTCGTGCGCAAGCCGAACGGCATGGTCGTTACCGCAGGCGGTAAGCGTTTGTTGGCCGAAGCGCAAAAACTGCTGGCGGCCGCGCAGTCGATGCGCAACGAAGCACGCGCCATCAAAGGCGAAGTGGCCGGGGTCGCGAGCGTCGGGACCGTTTCAGATCCGCAGTTCATCCGCGTCGGCGATTTTCTGAGCGCGGCAGTCGAGCGCTATCCGCTGGTCGAGATCGAGCTGCATCACGAGGTTTCGGGCGAAGCTTTCGAGAAGGTTCGCGATGGCGCGCTCGACGCTTCCTACTATTACGGCGAGCTTGCCCATAGCAGTGTTGCGAGTACGCCGCTGCGCGAGATTACCTACCGGATCGTGGCGCCCGCGGCGTGGAAGGAAAGGGTCTATCACGCCAGCTGGAGAGATATCGCCGCCGAGCCGTGGATCATGACGCCGGCCATCAGCACGCATAACCAGTTGGCGAGCGCGCTGTTTCGGAAACACGAGATCGGCCCCTCCAAGGTGGTGGAAGCCGATGACGAATTCGTAGTCGGCTCGCTGGTCGTTTCCGGTCTCGGCGTCGCACTGATGCGCGAAGATCTAGCGCTCGCGAAAGCCGCTCTGGACGAGGTTTGCCTTTGGCGCGATGTTCGCCTGACTACAACGCTGCAGTTTCTGTCCCTGCGCGAACGCGCAGACGATCCGGTGATCCATGCGATGCTGGATGTCATCCGCGACGTCTGGACGCCGCAGACGCCGGTCCTTCTACCGTCCAATACGGCGGTTCTTTCCAAAGCTTCGGTTGCCGATACTCGTACGGCTAATTGCCAATAGCAGCAACACCAGTCGCTCGGCGGGCACTCGCGAGGATGCAGCGGCTTCAGTAGAATCGTCGGATGCCCCCGCCGATCCAGCAGCTCCGCGAATATCTACATTCTGCCAAGCGCGTCGTCTGCTTTACCGGCGCGGGCATCAGCACGGAATCGGGCATCCCCGATTTCCGCAGTCCCGGCGGACTTTGGTCGAAAAATCGACCGATCGAATTTCAGGATTTCATCGCCTCGCCGGACATGCGGCGCGAATCGTGGCGCCGCAAGCTCGTCACCGATCGCACCTTCCGCGCCGCCGCGCCTAATCGCGGTCATCGCGC
>JBBRGM010000166.1:0-8923 GCA_038240725.1 Burkholderiales bacterium
ATTCAGCGCGGCTTGAGCATCAAGTTTCAGGTGCCCGGTATTTTCCTGGAGCTGCCGCTCGAGCAGAATTTGCGTATCGCTTTGCAGCGCGCTCGCACCGGTGCGGCGTTGGAAGATGAGCTCGAGCGTCTGCTCGAATTGATCGACCTGCGCCATCAGCGCGACGAGCTCGCGGAAAATCTTTCGCACGGTCAGCAGCAGTGGCTCGAGATTGCGATGGCGGTCGCACTGCAACCGGCGATGCTCCTGCTCGATGAGCCGACCGCAGGCATGTCGCCGGAAGAAACCTACAAGACCGGCGATCTGGTCAAGCGCTTGAACGCATCCGGCATGACGGTCGTGGTGATCGAGCACGATATGGCGTTCGTGCGCCAGATTGCCAAGCGCGTCACCGTGCTGCACTTCGGCCAGATCTTCGATGAAGGCAGCCTCGACGAGATCGTGGCGAACGAAGACGTCGTGCGCATCTACCTCGGCAAGGTGTGAGCCGATGCCGCTGCGCATGCGAGCGAGCATCTGATGTCGAGTTATCCGCTGCTCGAAGTGCGCGACGTGCGCGCCGGTTACGGCGCGACGCCGATTCTGCAGGGCGTGAACTTCTCGATCCAGAAAGGCGAGATCGCTGCGATTATCGGGCGCAACGGTGTCGGCAAGACGACCCTGATGAAGTGCTTGATCGGATTGCTGCCGGTGATGGCCGGGAGGATTTTATACGATCGTGAAGAGGTCACCGCGCAGCCGGCCAATCTGCGCGCGCGCCGCGGCATCGGCTACATTCCGCAGGGGCGAGGCATTTTCCCGCGGTTGTCGGTGGCAGAAAATCTCACCATGGGCGAGATGGTCGGTGCAGACAAAAGCAGCAGGCTGCACAGCGAGCTGGTCGATCGTTACTTTCCGATTCTCGCAACGCGGCGCTCTCAGCGCGCGGGCACGATGAGCGGCGGCGAGCAGCAGCAGCTGGCTATCGGCCGGGCGCTGATCGGCGGTCCCGATCTGGTGCTGCTGGATGAGCCGTCCGAAGGGATTCAGCCATCGATCGTGCACGAGATTGCCGAGAACATGAAAAAACTCAACGCCGAGATCGGCTTGACCGTGCTGTTCGTGGAACAGAACATCGATATGATTATGTCCATGGCGCAGCGCTGCTACGTGATGGAAAAGGGTGCGATCGTGGATGAGATCGCCCCGTCCGATCTCGCCAACGATGCGGTGATGCGAAAGTATCTCGCCATCTGATGCGCATAGGTGCAGTCGGCCGAGATCGCGTGCAGCGGAATTCAAAACACGTTCGCGCATCCGACGCGAGCTGCTTTTCTAGAGGAGACGAGCGATGAGCAACTGGCTGGATACGTCGATCATGTACACCCGCGGTGTCGCCAAAGGCAAGGCCGGCACGGAGCATCAACTTACCGAAGCCAAGCAGGGCAAGTATCACTACACGATGGGCCCGTATTCAGAACCCGCGCTGCACATCAAGCCCGGCGATCGCGTCGTGGTGGAAACACGCGATGCATTCGAAGGTGCGATCAAGACTGAGCAGGACTTGCCGACGAAGACGCTGACCATGCCGTTTCTGAATCCGCAGAACGGCCCGATCATGATCGAGGGCGCGGTCAAGGGTGATGCGATTGCGGTGTACATCGAATCGATGGCGCCACGCGGTCCGAATCCGCGCGGCACCTGCTGCATGATTCCGCACTTCGGTGCATTGACTGGAACCTATTACACCGCGACCCTGAACGATCCGCTGCCCGAGATCGTGCGCAAGATCAATGTCGACGAACGGTTCGTGTACTGGAGCGATCGGGTAACCTTGCCGTACAAGCCGCACATCGGCACCTTGAGCTGCTCGCCGGAGCTCGATTCGATCAACTCGCTTACGCCGGACAATCATGGCGGCAACATGGATCTGCCGGACATGGGGCCGGGCAGCATTACCTACCTGCCGGTTCGCTCGCCCGGCGCGCGATTGTTCATCGGTGATGCGCACGCCTGCCAAGGGGACGGCGAAGTGTGCGGCGTGGCTGTCGAGTACGCGACAGTAACTACTATTCATGTCGAGCTGATCAAAGGCTGGACGATCGAGTGGCCGCGTCTGGAGAACGAAGAAGTCATCATGACGATCGGCAGCACGCGTCCGCTCGAAGATGCGACGCGGATCGCCTACCGCGAGCTGGTGCTGTGGATGGAGAAGGATTTCGGTTTCAACAAATGGGATGCGTACATGATGCTGAGCCAGTGCGGTAAGGTGCGCCTCGGCAATGTCGTCGATCCCAAGTACACCGTGGGCGCGGCGATCAGCAAGAAATATCTGGAGAAGAAAGCCTAGGCAGTTGGATCGAAGCGCGGGAGCGAGCTCGCTCTCGCTCTCGCCCTTCGCGCACGAACAAATCCGTCAGAACGACGATGAGCGCCGGCGGCCGAACATCATCGTCGCGACCGCAGCGACGATCAGCACCGCGAACCACAGCAGAGCCCATTCGGGAATCGACAGCCCGAGAAAAGTCCACGTCACCGTTGCGCAATCGCCTTCGCCCTTGAACACTTTCGGCAGCACTTGCGCGAGCGGGAAGGAATTGAGCATGTAGGCGAGATCGGGACCGCAATCGAGAATGCGCGGCGGATTGTGCTGCAGCCACGATTGCCGGGCAGCCACCACAGCGCCCGCACCCGAAGCGGCGATTAGCGCGATCCCATAGACCCACTGCCCGACGCGTGCGGGATTATGCAAAGCAGCGAGCAACGCCACCACGCCGGTGGCGATGAACGCGTAGCGCTGAAAGATGCACAGTGGGCAGGGTTCGAGATTTTCAGCGTGCTGCAGGTAAAGCCCGAAAGCCATCAGACCTGCACACGCAAGAAAGATGATCGTATAGATCAACCGCGGCCGCGGCGGTGCGCGCATGAAAAGATTGAGCGTCAAACCGCCACCAGTGCCTGTTCGAGATCGGCGATCAAATCGTCGACGTCTTCGATGCCTACGGATAGACGCACCAGGTTGTCGGTCAATTTGAGTTGGGCGCGCCGCTCAGCCGGCAGCGAAGCGTGACTCATCAGCACCGGATGTCCGATCAGGCTTTCTACGCCGCCCAGACTTTCCGCCAAAGTGAATAGCTCGACGTGTTCGAGAAAACGCTTGGCGCCGCCGAGATCGGTTTTCAAATACGCCGACACCATGCCCCCGAAACCGAGCATCTGCGTTTTCGCCAACGCGTGCTGCGGGTGGGTGGGCAAGCCCGGATAAATCACGTGTTCGACTTTCTTGTGTTTGGCTAGCCACTGCGCAATCGCGAGCGCATTCTCGCAATGCTGACGCATGCGCACCGGCAAGGTCTTCACGCCGCGCAATGCGAGAAAGCTGGTGAACGGATCCATGATCGACCCGATCGCGTTCTGCATGTATTCGAGCTTGTCCTTCAATTCCGGATTGTCGCCGATCACCAGAATGCCGCCGATGACATCGGAGTGGCCGTTGATGTATTTGGTGATCGAATGCGTGACCACATCGAAGCCCAGCTCGAGCGGTTTCTGCAGTGCCGGCGATGCGAACGTGTTGTCGCACACGCTGATGATCCCGCGCGATTTGCACAAACGCGCAATCGCCGCGAGATCGGTGATCTTCAGCAGCGGATTGCTCGGCGTTTCCACCCATAGCATCTTGGTGTCGGGCTGAATCGCTTTCTCGATGCCGCCTGCTTGGTTGGGATCGCTGTAGCTGACGCGCAAGCCGGCGCTGTGCTTGCGCACGCGCTCGAACAAACGCCAGCTGCCGCCGTACATGTCATCGACTGCAAGTACGTGACTGCCGGTCTCCAGCAGCTCAAGTACCGTGCTCATCGCTGCCAGACCGGAAGAAAACGCAAAGCCGTGCATGCCGCTTTCCAGATCTGCGATGCAGCGCTCGAACGCCGCACGCGTCGGATTTTGCGAGCGCGCATACTCAAAGCCGGTATGCACGCCCGGCGAGGTTTGCTTGAACGTCGAGGTGGCGTAGATCGGCTGCATCACCGCCCCGGTGGTGGGATCGGGCGTCTGGCCGGCGTGGATTGCGCGGGTGGCGAATCCCGGAAGATGGCCGTTCTTCTTCATGTCAGTGCGCCTTATGTCGCAGGTAATTCAATACGTCGATGCGGGTGACGAGTCCCCAGAATTTGCCTTGGTCGACGACCAGCGCGACGTGACCGCGATTGAAGGTTTCCATCAACGAGGCGATCGGTGTGGTCAATGCGACCGTGTCGACCCGCTGCGTCATCGCGCTGCTCACCGGCAGACTGAACTTGGCGGGATCGTCCTGCACCGCGCTCAACAGATCCCATTCATCGATCAGTCCGACGACCTTGTCGCCATCGAGCACGGGCAGCTGCGAGATGTCGTACAGCTTCATGCGGGCGTAAGCGGTCATCAACCGGTCTTCCGGCCCGATGCTGACTACTGCGCGCTCATCCGCGCGGCGGCCGATGATGTCGCGCAGATCGCCGTAGTTGTCACGCTGCAGAAAGCCCTGATCCGCCATCCAGTAGTCGTTGAACATCTTCGAGAGATATTTGTTCCCGGTGTCGCAGATGAACGTGACCACGCGCTTGGGCTCGCGCTGCGCACGGCAGTAATGCAGCGCCGCCGCAACCAGAGTGCCGGACGACGAGCCGGCCAGAATGCCTTCTTTTTGCAGCAGCTCGCGGGCGGTGTTCATGCTTTCCGCATCGCTGATCGAATAGGCCACCTTCACGCGCGATAGATCGGCAACCGGCGGAATGAAATCTTCGCCGATGCCCTCGACCAGCCAGCTGCCTGCCTCGCCGTAGGTCCCGGTCTTCACGTAATCGCACAGAACCGAACCGACCGGATCGGCCAGCACCATCTCGGTTTGCGGTGACACGCGATTGAAGAAGTGCGAGAGGCCGGTGATGGTTCCGCCGGAGCCGACGCCGCAGACGACGGCATCGACCTGGTGCTGCATTTGTTCCCAGATTTCCGGACCGGTGGTCTTCTCGTGTGCTTCCGGGTTGGCCGGGTTGCCGAACTGATTGACGAAGAAGCCGCCGGTCTCGTTTGCGACGCGATCGGCGATGTCCTGGTAGTACTCGGGATGGCCTTTGCCGACGTCCGATCGGGTGAGCATTACCTCTGCACCAAGCGCACGCAGATGGAAAATCTTCTCCCGCGCCATCTTGTCCGGCACGACGAGAATCAGCTTGTAGCCTTTCTGCGCGGCGACCAGCGCAAGGCCGAGGCCGGTGTTGCCGGCGGTGGCCTCGACGATCGTTCCGCCGGGCTTGAGCTTGCCGTCGCGTTCGGCGGCTTCGATCATGGACAGGCCGATGCGATCTTTGATCGAGCCGGCGGGGTTTTGGTTTTCCAGCTTCACGAACAGTCGGCACTGGCCTGCATCGAGATGCGTGATCTCGACCAGCGGCGTATTGCCGATCAGGTCCAACAGAGTTTTCGAGGGCATTCGTCGCGTTCCGGTCAAACACACGAGTCGGGGGCAATGCGGCATGCGAAACGCGGCCAGTTTACCTCAGGCAGCGCGGATGGGAATCGTGCGGCGTTGCGATCCGGCGACGGGAGTGCGCCGGTGGGACCTCGGGTGCGCCGTGTGCGGCCTGCGCGCGAAGTCAGCGCGGGGCCGCTCGACCGATCAGAAGCGCAAGCTGGTGCCGGCCAGCGCGCCCCAATGCGAGGTGAGTTGCACACCGTTTACGTACTGGTAGATCGGCAATTGCGCAAATGCATAAAACTGCAGCGCCCGGCTGACTGCGAAGCTCACGCCGGGGGTGAAGTACAGATACTTGCCGCCGCTCTCGTCCGGCTCGGCGTTGACCCCGTAATCGCGCGATTTCACCAGCGCGTTGAGCTGCGCCTGGAGTGAGATGCTGCCGGATAGCGGATAGCGGACACCGACATCTACGAAGTAGCGATTACCCGGCCGATATTGATCCTTGCTGTCCAGCGCGCTTTCCATACGCGCCTGCACGAACACCGCTCCGATGCCGGGCACCAGACGGTTGTAGAAAACGCCGGCGAGGATATCGGTGGTGCCACTGCCCGGTTGCAGCATGCGCTCGGCTGCCTCGCCATCGTCGTTGACGACGTCGTCTTTACCGGTCGGCAACTTCAGTCCAAGCGAGAAGCCCAGTGCGCTCGGCGCTTCGCTGTTCAGCGAGAACTGATAGCGGCCCAGCACGCGCGTGTCGCCGAGCTCGTCCATGTGCCACTGCTCGGTCTCCTGACCGCCCATGTGGTTGTGAATGTGCTCGTGATCCCTTACGAAATACGGCACGCTGGCGCTGACGCCCCAGTTGGCGTTGAAGTTGTAGTCGAACTGCGCGATCCAGTTGCGGTTGATCGTGCTGACTTCATCGTGATGCTGCGGTACTTCGCCGACGCCGACGGCTTCGGCGCCGTGACGCGGTTGATGCTGATCGATGAACTCGTAGCGCAAATCGAGCTTGCCGCCGTGTTCGGTCCATTCGCCTTGACTGGCCCAGTCGGTATTCACCGAGCAGAAGGCACTGCCGCAGGCGGCGTTGGAATCAGTGGGCAGAGTCGTATACAAGGCCAGCGCGGCCGCAGCCCAAAGCGTTTTCATCGCGTGTTCGCAGGTTGTGGGTAAGGGCCGAAGAATAGCGACACGACGCTCGCATGAGAATGCGGCAGATCGTCGCAGGTGACTACGGGCGCGCCTGAATCGGCTCGCCGGGATTGCTTGCGATGCGAGTCGAGTGTCTTGACGCTACTGCTTCACCGGGCGCTTGGCTAGCTTGCGCTGCAGAGTACGGCGGTGCATGTTGAGGCTGCGCGCGGTCGCTGAAATGTTGCCCTCGTTCTCGGTCAGCACACGCTGGATATGTTCCCATTCGACGCGATCGACCGACAGCGGCTGCTCGGCAACCGGCTGCTGCGCATCTCCAACGGCGCGTCCAAATGCGCTGATGACCTGGTCAGCGTCGACCGGCTTGGCAAGATAATGCGTCGCGCCGAGCTTGATCGATTCCACTGCGGTGGCAACGCTCGCATAGCCGGTCAGCACGACGATGCGGATGTGCGCGAACATCGCTTTCAGCGGTGCGATCAAGGTCAGACCGGAATCGCCCTGCATCTTGAGATCGATGACGGCATAGCCGGGACTTTCGAGCTGGGCGCACACGAGCGCATGCGCGGCGTTGCGTGCGACCACGACGCGGAACCCGCGCCGGGTTAGCGCGCGCCGCATCGCATCGCCGAACGTCACGTCGTCATCGACTAGCAGCAGGGTCGGGTCGTTGCCTGTATTCATACTTGTGCCGCGGGTAATTGCGTTGTTGCAAACGGACTGAGGCCTGCGAGCGGCAGCTCGAGCTGGGTAACCGCGCCGCCGCCTTCGCGCGGCCGCAAACGAATAAAGCCACCGAGCCGCTCGACGGTGGCGCGAGCCAGCAGCAAGCCGATGCCGTTGCCTTCGCCTGCCGGCTTGGTAGTGAAGAACCCATCTCCAATTCGTGCCTCCAGTTCCGAAGTCAACCCCGGCCCGCGATCGCGAATTTCCAGATACAGACGTTCGCGATCCCAGCGGCACTCGAGCTCGACGGTTTGCGCCGATGCGTCGGCGGCGTTATCGAGCAAATTCGTGATTGCCTGCTCGAGCGTCTGCTCGGCGACGATACTCGGACCGGGCATAACGCCATCGATGCTTTGCGCGATACAAACAGATGGACGCATCAGTTGCCAGCGATCCAGGGTTGCGTGGATGAATTCATCGAGCGGCAGAGCGCTGCCGCCCTCGGCGCGCGCCTGCCCTGCGGCCGCGACCATGCGAGTGATCGTTTGTTTGCAGCTCGCCACTTGATCGCGCAACGTAGCGATGTCGGCCGCGAGCTGCGGCGGGTGACCATGCTCGTCTGCCATCTCGCCCAACACCACAGCCATGGTCGACAGCGGTGTGCTCAGTGCATGCGCAGCGCCTGCTGCGAGTGTACCCAGCGCGACGATGCGCTCGTTGCGCAACGCGTCTTCCTTTTGCTTGGCGAGCTGCGCATCCCGCCGGCGAATCGCCGCGGCCATGCGAACCACGAACCCGCAAATGATCACCGCCGACACCAAAAAGTTGAGCCACATGCCAACCAGATGCAGACCGAATCCATGATCCGCGTGATTCGCCTGGAGTCCGGCGAGCGGAACATGAAAGAAGAACAGCGCGGCGTAACTCGATGCACTCACGGCAGCCGTAATCCAGGCGTAAGTTGCCGGTAATGTGGTGGCGGCGATCACCAGCGGAAGCAGATACAGCGATACGAATGGATTGGAAGAGCCGCCGCTGAGATACAGCAGTGCAGTCAGCGCGGCAACGTCGATCATCAACTGCCAGAAGTATTCGTGCTCGCCGATGGCGGCGCCGGATCTGATGCGCAGCCCGCCGTGGACCGTGACTATTGCAAGCAGTAACAAAATCGCGAACATCGAACGCCACTGCAGGGCGATTCGGAGGCCGCCGGCCGCGATGATTATTGCGCCCGCTTCCACGCAAATCATCACGCTGCGCAGCAGCAACAGACGCTGTAGATGGTCGGCAGATGGTGTGCGGGACAACTGCTGCAACGGGCTCATGGAAGAATTGTACCTTCGATGTTGCGTCACGCCGCGCGCGATCGCTTTGAATATTGCGCGTTGAAACTCGTGTTGCATGCGGTAAGAGCCGGTGCTCTAATCACCGCCTGACTGCGCTACGTCGGCAGCCAGCGTCGTACCTGTCGACCGAGTTTCGCGGTGGGCAGCGTGGCAGTCTCACACGCCCGGGCGTGAATACACAGGCCAATTAAACGAACGGAGGAGTTCAAAAGATGGAAAAGAACAGACGCGCTTTTCTCACGGCGGCGGCGGCAACGACCGCGGCTGTGGCGACGGGTGCCATGGGAGCAGGGACGGACAAGTTCGGAAGAGATCGTGA
>JBBRGM010000167.1:0-8920 GCA_038240725.1 Burkholderiales bacterium
GTGGACCCGGTTGCGCTGGCAGGGGATTGAATGCTATGCGCCCGCCGACGTGCGCAAAACGCTAGAGGGTGTGAAGGGCGATCTACACAGCGCCACCGGTGACGCCCGTCTGGCCGCGATGCAGAGCTACGTCGATCAGCAGCTCGATACCGTCGGCCGCATGCCGCCGACCATGATGATCACGCAGCCCGGCGTATTTCGCGGCCGGACCAGGCGCGTCGAAGGCGTGCGCACCGAGCTGGCGGATACATCGTTCAGCGATCTACGCAACTTCGTGGAGAGTCTGCTTGCCTCCGCGCGCCTCGCCGTAGACGTCAAGGTCGAGTCCGAACCGAGTGGCGCACAGCTCATGATGCAGGCCGGCAGCAACAGCGGCAACCGGATGAAGTTCGCCACAACTTCGCAGCTCAAAAATGTCTGGCGCGGCCTCTACAAGATTACCGTCGATCAGCCCGGCTATAAAACCGCTGCACTCGATGTCGACCTGGTGAATCAAGGCGGCCTCGCTATCCTGTGCAAACTCGCAAAGAAAAACGAAACCGACGACAGCCGCTGCACCCAGACGCCGATGAAGTAGCGCGGGTTCGAAGATGTGCTTAGCGCACTGATCACCAATCACTAATCACCGATCACCGATCACTGTAATTAATCACCGATCACTGTCTTCTATGGCCGAGACTCCAGCGAAATCGCCGACCGCCGACTTGCCGCCGGCGGCGCAAAAATACGTTCGCTATGTCATCGCGTTCGGCGTCAGCCTGGCGATCGGATTAGCCCCGCTTCTGGGGAAACTGCGCATCCCGGGGTTTTCTTCGCTACTGGCGCTCTATCCGGTCAACCTGGCCGACACGATCATTCCGTTTGCTGCATTCCTGATGGCGCTGCCGGCCATCGCGGTTCAGTTCTACGCGGGAGACCGCATCGCCCGTGCCGTTCTGCATCGATGGTTCGTGCGCACGATCTTGATGACGGGCGTGCTGCTATTCATCGTGCTCGCCGCTTACTTGTTTTTCGTCGTGCAAGTACCGTTCGATGGCGGCAAGGGTCAGGCCGCCTATGCCATCGGGCTCCATCAACAGCCCGATTCCGTGTGCCTGGAACACAAGAAAAACCTGTCCAGGTGCATTGCCGAGGAGCTCACGTTTAACCCGGCGCAGGTGGAAGCCGTATTTCCCGAGAACGAATTACGGCTGGTGAAGCTCTTATTGTCGATGGGGTATCTCGCGCTGATGGGCTGCTTCGGCACGTTGATCGGTTTATTGGTTCTACGAGAAGGTGCGCCACGCAGCATCGTCTGATCTGGGAACCTGGACTGGTCGGTGCATATGCCTTTCGCAAGCGGCGCGCGTCCGACATAACCATCGAAATACGTAGGAGGGGCGGGGAACTGCGTCCCCGAATGAGCAACCGGCAGGCGATACGAGAACACAAAAATGAAATGGGGCAACGAAAGGCAGAGTGAAAACGTGGAAGATCGCCGCGGCATGCCGATGGGCGGCATCGGTCTGGCCGGCGGCGGTATCGGCACGATCGTGATAGTCGTGCTGGCGCTGATCTTCGGCATCGATCCGCGGGAACTGCTCCAGCAGGCGCCGACCAGTCAATCGGGGCCGCAATCGACCGGGCCGTCGCAAGGTGCCGCGCAGAACGATCCGCTGAAAGATTTCGTGTCCAAGGTTTTGGCCGACACGGAAGATACGTGGCAGGAAATATTCAAAGCCAATGGCAAGACTTACGTCGATCCGAAACTGGTGCTGTTTACCGGCGCGGTGCAATCGGCGTGCGGCTACGCGCAAGCGGCAGTCGGGCCGTTCTACTGCGGCGCGGATCAGAAGGTCTATATCGACTTGGCATTTTATAAAGACTTGCGCGATCGGTTCAAGGCGCCCGGGGATTTCGCCGAGGCGTATGTGATCGCGCATGAAGTGGGTCACCACGTGCAGAACCTGCTGGGCATTACAGAACAAGTGCAAGCGGCCGACCAGCGTGGCTCGCCGGACCATGCCAGAGCGCTATCCGTGCGCGTCGAGCTGCAGGCGGACTGTCTCGCGGGTGTGTGGGCGAATCATGCCGATACGTCGCGGCATATTCTCGAAGGCGGCGACATCGAGGAAGGGTTGAATGCTGCGAGTCAGATCGGCGATGACCGGATGCAGATGCGCTCACGCGGCTACGTCTCGCCGGAGTCGTTTACCCACGGCAGCGGCGAACAGCGGGTGCGCTGGTTCAAGCGCGGATTCGAATCCGGAAAGATAGGCAACTGCGACACGTTCAAGGCCGCGCAGCTGTAGCGTATCGCACGCGATTCTCGATCTCGCGGTCAGGCCGCGAGATCGAGAATCGAGCCGATCGTTGGCGTTGGGCTCGCGCCGGTCCCGAGCGACTGGATCGACCCGAACAGCGAGAGTATTTGCGAAGTGATCGCCACGGACGCAGGGTTCGAAGCATCGAACGGGACACCCCGAGATTCAGCCGGAATCGGGCCGGTGAGACCAAGCGCGTTCGCGAGAATGGATTCGATTGCGGGCCCCAGCGAATTGCCCCCGATCGGCTGCAAACCGGTGGTCCAATCGCTGAATAAGGATCGTTCGAGCGTAGCTATGAATTGACTCTGCGGCGACAGCGCCGGGAACGTATTAAGCGGTGTCGTCGCGGCGTTCGCCTGCGTACCTTGCAGCGCATCCAGAAACGGACTGCTGGCAGGTATTTGCGGGATGGTTACCGGCGGCGGGATGATCGACGTCGTCGGCGCGAAAAACGAAACTGGAGAGGTAGCCATTTGCATCTCACTCCTGTCATAACGACTGAGCCTATACTACTCGGATGCCAATGGCTTTGCCGAGTTCCCGAGCAACTGTTAACCCGGCAAATCGTCGCGGCGAGATGCCATCCGCACGATCTCAGCAGCCGCTAAAAATGCCCGGATCGCCGGCAACGCCGATCAGCCTCGGTCGATTTTCCGCGAGCGGCGGCAGGCTTTTTTTGTCTGTCAGCCAAGCGCTGACGACATCCCAGACAGCCGGTCCGTTGGCATCCTGCGCAACCGGCGCCCAGCCCGCCACCGCATAGGATTTCTCCGCTTGCAGCGGGACGCCGTTCAGACGCATCTCGCTGATACGACTACCCATGGGTTCGCGCGGCGCGCACGCATAAGTCAGCCCACCGACGCGGACCATGTCGCCGCCTTGCTGATAATACGGATCCGGGTTGAACAGGTTGTCGCACACGTCTTCCAGAATCGTTTTGATTCGCTCGCCGGTCAGCGGCGTACGCGTGACGAACGGATAGGTGATCGCCGTCTGATCCATGAGATCTTCGCGTGTGATCGTATCGCCGGGAAGCAATGTGGTACCCCAGCGAAAGCCCGGTGAGAACGCGATCTGCGCGTCTTGCGTTTGCAGCAACGCATCGACGATGAGCTGGTCGAACGTGCCGTTGAAATTGCCGCGCCGATAGAGCAAGCCTTCGGTTACGGCGAGCGGTTCGGCGAGCTTTGCCGCGTACGGCGCTCGCGCATTCGCGATCAGCTCGTTCATGGCGCGATCGGCGGGCAGGAAGTTGGCGAACACCGGCAGCAGCCGATAGCGATAACCGTTCACTCTGCCGGCCTTGACGGCGAAATCGAGCACGCCGAGAAACTTGCCGTTTGATCCGGCATTGGTGACCAGCGTCTTGCCGCCCGTATTGCTGACTTCGATCGCAGTCGGTACACCATCATGCGTGTGCCCGCCGAGAATCGCGTCGAGTCCTGTCACACGGCTCGCGAGCTTGAGATCAACGTCCATTCCGTTATGCGACAGCAGGACTGCAATCTGTGCTCCGGCGCCACGCGCGGCCTGAATCACCTTCTGCAGATTGTCTTCCTGGATGCCGAAGGTCCATTCGGCAACGAAGTGGCGCGGATGCGCGATCGGGGTATACGGAAATGCCTGGCCGATAATCGCGACCGGTACGCCGTTGACTTCACGCATGACATACGGTTGGAATACCGGATCGCCGAAATCCGCAGTGCGCACGTTCTGCGCGACGAAGTCGATGCGGCCTTTGAAGTCTTTCTCCAGCACCTCGGTCACACGCTGCGCGCCGTAGGTAAATTCCCAGTGGCCCGTCATCACGTCGACGCCGAGCGCGAGTGCCGCGTCGATCATGTCTTGACCGCGCGTCCATAACGCGGTTGCCGATCCCTGCCAGGTATCGCCGCCGTCGAGGAGCAGTGCGCCAGGGCGATCCGCGCGCAGTTTATGCACGAGCGTTGCAAGGTGCGCGAAGCCACCGAGCTTGCCGTAGGTTTGCGCGGCGTGTGCGAAGTCGAGGCACGTGAATGCATGCGCCTGCGGTGTGCCGGGCGCGATGCCGAACCGCCGCAGCAACGCATCGCCGACCAGGTGCGGCGGCCGCCCGGCAGCAGGCCCCACACCGATGCTCGAACCCGGCTCGCGATAGTAGACGGGCAGCAACTGCGCGTGACAGTCGGTGAAATGCAGGAGACCGACGTTGCCGAAGCGGGGAAATTCATAAAGCGCAGTGGGATCGCTGCGTGCTGCGCCGCGAGCATCGAGGGACAAACCGGCCGCGCTCGCGAGGGCCAGCAATCGAAGAAATTCGCGGCGAAGCATTTAATGCGGTAATCAGTGATTAAAGACGGTGATCAGTGACCCGTGATCAGCGATCGGTGATCAGTGACCCGTGATCAGCGATCGGTGATCGGTGATCACGGCGTGCCGCTCACTTGTTTACCGGGGACTCGGGATCGAGCAAAAAGGCGACACTGTCGGCGATCTGTTTTGGCGTCAGCCAGCCGTTGTAGCCGAAGCGTGGCATCTTGCTGCATGCGTAGAACGCCTGCGCATTGTAGATCTTGTCGTAGGTGTACTTCACGGCTTCGGCCGAGGTGCCGCGCTGCTTGCCGTAACCATTCAAGTTCGGGCCGAGGTTGCCGGCGGCGACTTCTTTTTTTGCCAGCACGTGGCACGCGTAACAGTTGCCGCCGCGCGGCCGATCGGGTGGATCCGGCTGCAGCCGTCCGATATGTCCGCCGGTGCCGATCGATGCGAGCTTTTCGCCGGCACGCCAATCGCCGAGCAACCTGCCGTCTTCCGGATAGCGAATGTGCTGGCCGGCATCTGCGATCAGTTTTTGCGATAGCTCGGCAGGCGGTGCATTTTGATAGCGGCTGCAGATGGTTTGATTTTCATCTTGCGAGAGCCGCGTTTTTATTTCGTCGGCAGTGGCGTCTGCAAAAGATTCGCGCACAATGTGCTCGGTGCGTCGAAGGACTTCGCTGTCGGTGTCCGCAGCGCCGGCAGCCGACATGGTTGCAGACAATAGAATCGTGGCGGTGCGCAAGGTCATGGCTTAGTGGTTCATGGCTCAGCGCTTGAGGCCGGGCGCATCCATCACGCCGCCGTTGGCTTGCTTCTGCAAATAGACTTGCAGCGCGATGATCGCATCTGAAAGATACCCAGGCTCGGGCCAGCGCATCTGCCGAATGCAATCGATCAGCCGCCGCTCCATCGTCCACACTGCACCCTGCGACAAACGATATGCGGGCCACTGAGTCATCGTGTTGCGCGCGCCCGCGGAGGTGAGAAAATCCGGCACCTCTTGCAGCCGTATGCGGCGCTCTTCCTCCGAGTGACACGTAGCGCAGGAAAAGTCGAGCGGGCCGGAGCGGCGGAAAAACAATGCCTGGCCAACCGCATACATCTCGGCTTCTTTCGGATGCGCAGCCGGTACGTCGATTTTGATGCCCTTGGATTTCGCGGCAACGTAGGTGACCAGCGATTCCAGATCCGAATTCGGTTTGTACCAGCCATCGATCGCCTGCGCTCGGCTCATGCCCTGCAGTTGCTGCATGCATGTGACCAGGCGCGACTCGATGTCTTCTACGCGCTCGGTATCCGCGAAGTACTTCGGCAACTTCGCGTACGCACCCTTGAGCTCGCCCGGCCCTTGTCCGAGATCGCACTGCTGCAGCGATACTTTATTCGGCCCGCGCGGGGCAGCCCACAGCTGTTCGCCACGCGCCTCAGATAATTCGGCGGGATTGTCCTCGCGCAAAATGTCGCGAAACTTCTGCATGTCTTCCAGCGCACGGTTGTCCTGTGCAAACACGCCGGCCGCGAGCGTAAGCGCAAAGGCTGCCAGCAGTACGGTGAGATGCGATTGCGTTCGCGGACCGGTCATGCGCTAATGCCTCGCCGAAGTGATGATGTGCTTATTCGATGACGGCGCTGTCACTGCGAGTGTCGCCTTTGCTGTCCAGCCAATCGATCGTTACCTTTTCGCCTTTCGCGGCGCTCTGAAACTTGAACGACAGATAGGGATTGCGCGATACCGCGGGACCCCATTGTGCGGTCAACACCACGCGGTCGCGATACCTCACCGTGACGAGTTGAATAAAGTACGCTGGTATGAGCTCGCCTAGCGGGTCTTTGCGCAAGCCGGTTTCCATCGGGTGACTCATGAGCACGCGGACCTGGCAGACGTCGCCTTCGAGCTTGGTCCTGATCCGCATGGGATTACTGGAGATTGCCATCGAATATTCCTCGCTCGCCTCTAGCCGCCACAACCGCCGATCGTGACTTTGATTTCCTTCGCCGCGTAATAGAATTTTCCGCTTGCCTTGACCAGCGCGTAGACATTGCACGTCTCCGCCATTTTTACGCGCGTCTGAATGTATGCGACGGTGCCCGGTGAAATAACGAAGCTTGCCGCCAGGGTATTGGGATTCTTCTCGATCAGTATTGCGATCGAATCGGTATTCGCAAGTTTGCTGCTGATCTCGAGCGGCACGACCGCGCCGTTCTCCGCAATTTCGGGCGCGGTCAAGATAACCTGATCGCTCTGCTCCGGCTTGCCGGCGCCTAGCGTCTTTAACAGCTCGTCCAGGCTCTTCGCATCGAACCCCGCCTTGTTCCAGGTTTCTGCGAGAGCGTAGGAGGGCAGCAGGCCGGCGCTAGCCATCAGCGACACCAGCGCCACAACGCTGCTCGAACGCATGAACTCTCTTCTCGTCCGTTTCATCTGCATGCCTTTCGAATAATCGGAAGCGACACTATCTTACCCGAGCTCGCTCGCCTTACCCGAGCCCGCTCGGCCGACCGTGCAACGAGCGCACGTGCGGGCTACAGCAATCCCAACGCTTGCAGATCTTCGCGCAGTTGAGCCGGTTGTTCGAAATGCAGGGCGGTCATCCCGAGCGCGCGGGCGGCGTCGACGTTATGCGCGAGATCATCGATATAGACCGTGGCGTGCGGGTTAAGTTGGCAACGCGCCAGTGTCAGCTCGAAGATGCGCGGGTCCGGTTTAGCGAGCTTGACCTCGCCCGAGACGACGATGTGTTCGAACCATTCGAGGAAGGGAAATCGGGCGCGCGCCAGCGGGAAGGTTTCCGCTGACCAGTTCGTCAGCGCGTACAGACGCACGTCTCGCTCGCGCAGCTCAGTCAGGATCTGCAGCGTGTCCGGAATAGCGTCTTTCAGCATCACTTCCCAGTCGCTGTGCCACTGCGCGATGAGATGCGCGTGTTCGGGAAACAATGCCTGGCGTTCCGCCACTGCCTCGGCGAAGGGCTTGCCGGCATCCATCTGGCGATTCCAATCCGCAGGACAAACCGTTTCAAGGAACCGTTCCATCGCGGCTTCGTCGCCGTTGAACAAGGTTTTGTACAGATAACGCGGATCCCAGTCGATAAGTACACCACCAAGGTCGAACACGACTGCATCCATCTAAGAGCCTCTGGTGACGTGCGGAGGAGACAAGCGTAATAAAGTCCGCTGCAATTCGATCACTTCGTGCGTCGAATAGAGTCGCGGCTAGATGCGGAAAAGCGCAGCGTAACCATATTCACATTTTTTTCGAGATACAGGTCCGAGGCTCTAGTCTCGAGCTTTATCAAAGGAGCAGAGCAATGCGCAGTATAAGTTTACGTAACGCCGGCATCATCGCCGGCGCGTTGATATTGTTTCAGGGCCAAGCGAGCGCAGACGTCGTCACGCTGCAAAACGCCACTGCCACTCTTTCTCAAACCAACGCTTCCGGATTTACCGTGAGCGAAACTATCGACGGCGTTGCGGACAGCCCTTTTGGCTGGGCGATCGCGCAGGATGCCGCCGGTCTGGTTACATCTCCGCAGACCGCTGTGTTCGAATCCGCAACTGATGTCGGCACCGGTACCGGCACCACGCTGACCTTCAACTTGTATCAGCTGCATAACCTTTATCAAGGTCTCGGCAACGGTTTCCACAACTTGGGCCGATTTCGTCTCTCCGCCACGACGGATGCGCGATCCGATTTTGCCGATGGATTGACATCAGGCGGGGACGTAACAGCAAATTGGACAGTATTGACGCCCACGGCTGCCTCGGCAACCAACGGGTTGACCTTGAGTGTGCTGGGCGATAGCTCTCTGCTTGCCAGCGGCCCCAACCCCGTGACGACGGTCTATACGATCTCGGCGTCTACCACCCTTGCCAACATCACCGGCTTTCGCCTGGAGGCAATGGAAGACCCGTCGCTGCCGCAGAACGGACCTGGTTTGCGTCCGGAAAACGGGAACTTCGTGCTGACGGAATTTACCGTCGACGCGCAAAATCAGATCCCGCAGCAGCCGGTGCCAGAGGCAAGCAGCTTCGTATTGCTGGGTGCGGGCTTGGTCCCAATGCTCTGGCTGAGCTGGAAGAGAAAGTCGCGCGGTCAGTCATAGGCCAGCAAAGCAGCGCAGGGCGCGATCGAGGAGGCGCCGACTACAGAGTCGGCCGGCCTCCCTGCATGTAGTTCTTCTCGAAGTGGGTTTGGCATGGGATATCGCGCAGCGCAGTCGGGTAGGCGAGCAGGCGCTCGTACGGAATCTCCAGACCGCAGTCGATACAAATTCCATACGACCCGTCGCGTAAACTACGACGCGCCGCGTCGACGT
>JBBRGM010000168.1:0-8909 GCA_038240725.1 Burkholderiales bacterium
TTTGCGGCCAAGCGGCAGTTCCCGCTTGGCCAATGCATCTGACGGATGGGTGACTATGATTCAGCCGAACGATCAAAATAGTTCGGCTGGGTAGTGCTGGGTAATTTCGGCTTACATAACGCCGCCGCCGCTGCGCTACTACGCAAACGGTCGTCGCTAGCGCATCGTTCGGCGCCCCAGTCATAATTCGCGACCAGGCGAAGAGCGATCGCATGCTTTATCGAACGAGTTTACTTTTGTGCGCGGGTTATTAGGCCACCGCGCGCCCGGGCAACTTCCCGTGAACCTGAACGGAATTGACGTAGCGTTACTTACCCGTACCCGCGTGGGTGAACACCGATGTCTGCGTCAGCGTGCCACTGGAAAGCTCCTCGGTTGCGATCACGCAGTTCTGTGCGTCGAGAAACACGCCGAGGAAGATTTCCTTATCTTGCCGCAGCAAGGTCAAGCGTAAGAAGTCGCGCACCGCAGCCGGCGAGCTCAGCTTGACGCCTGATTTGAGCTCCTCTTTCAGTGCGCGGCGCGCTAGCTCGATTACCGCCAGAAGCTGCGTTGCCTTAGCGTCGCCGAGCCCGTGAATGCTGAGCAGACGCTCTAAATCGGATGCGAACAGCGCCGTCAGACTACCGTATTCCTGCAGGAGCCCGCGCCCCAAATCCAGCGCTGATTTGCCCGGCACACCCGTGCGCAGAACAATCGCGAGCAGCTCGGCATCGGTCAATGCACCAGCACCTCGCGCCTTTAGTTTCTCTCGCGGCCGCTCGCCCTCGGGCCAGTCGTTGATCGCCATGTGCGCGGGTGGTGGAGGCTACGAATTCGGATGGGACTGCTGTGACTTGCTACCGTGTGGCAGCACGCCACGTGTGCCGACAGGCGCGCGCCGAGCCCGGTCTGCGCTATTCTTCAGGTGTATATTACGGAGCGAATAGCCGATTACTTTACCGAAAATGACTGCACCCGCGCACCGCATTCTGCTGGGAATCACCGGCGGCATAGCTGCTTATAAAGCAGCCGAGCTATGTCGTATGCTGATCAAAGCCGGCATGGACGTGCAAGTCGTTATGACATCCGCTGCGACCCGGTTCATCACCCCGGTCACCATGCAAGCGTTATCCGGCAAATCGGTCTTTCTCGATTTGTGGGATGAGACGATTCCCGATGGCATGGGTCACATCGAGTTGTCGCGCGATCGCGACCTGATCGTCGTTGCACCTGCGAGTGCAGACTTTCTGGCGAAGCTTGCTGCGGGCACAGCAGACGATTTGCTTTCTACCTTGTGCCTCGCGCGCGAATGCCCCTTACTCGTCGCCCCGGCAATGAATCGGCAGATGTGGGAACACGCGGCGACACAGCGCAACGTTAAGCGCATCACTGCAGACGGCGTCATCATCAGCGGCCCGGGAAGCGGCGATCAGGCGTGCGGGGAGATCGGCATGGGCCGCATGTCGGAACCGGAAGATGTGCTTCGGGACATCGCCGCGCAATTGCAACCGCAAGTTCTCGCGGGCGTGCGCGTACTGGTGACGGCAGGCTCCACGTTCGAAGCGATCGATGCGGTTCGCGGCATCACGAATCGCAGCTCAGGCCGCATGGGCTATGCGGTCGCGCAAGCTGCGATGGAAAGCGGCGCCTCGGTGACTCTCGTGTCTGGACCGGCGACGGTGAATCCTCCCGCGAACGCGCAGCTGGTATCCGTCACGTCCGCGCAGGATATGCTCGATGCGGTGAATGCGCATGTCGCCGACTGCGACGTTTTCATCAGCGTCGCGGCAGTCGCGGATTACCGTGTGGCAACACCGAGCGCGCAGAAGCTGAAGAAGAGCACGCAAGCACTGACCCTCGAGCTGACGCCGACTGTAGATATTCTCGCCAGCATTGCGAGCCGCGCCAACCCGCCGTTCTGCGTAGGCTTCGCGGCAGAAAGTCATAATCTCGAGCAGTTCGCCGAAGACAAACGCCGGCGTAAAAAGCTGCCGCTGCTCGTTGCAAATTTGGCGCAGGAAGCGATCGGCGCGACGGATAGCGAGATTATCCTCTTCGACGATGACGGCCCGCATCGGTTACCCAAAGCGCCGAAGCTCGAACAGGCGCGAGCACTGGTAAATCATCTCGCGCAGCTGTATCGGCGCGCCAAGTCGGTCAAACTCAACCGTTCGCCCTTGAAAGTTTAGCGAGCGCCGGTTCGGCATCGCGACAGCATCCTGGGCAGCGGCGTTCGAATTCAACAGGTATACATGCGCAACATCGAAGTAAAAATTCTGGATTCGCGTCTTGCGGACAATTTGCCGACTTACGCGACAACGGGATCTGCGGGGCTGGATCTTCGCGCGTGCATCGAGCATCCGCTCGAATTAAAGCCGGGACAAACCGAACTGGTGCCCTCCGGTATGGCGATCCATCTGGACGATCCGGCGTTAGCGGCTGTTGTGCTGCCACGTTCCGGACTGGGCCATAAGCACGGCATCGTGCTCGGCAATCTGACCGGCTTGATCGACTCGGACTATCAGGGACAAGTATTCGTATCGCTCTGGAATCGCGGCGCTACGACATTTACGTTGAATCCGCTCGACCGGATCGCGCAACTAGTCGTCGTACCCGTCGTGCAAGTTCAGTTTCAACCGGTCGCGGAATTCAAACCGAGCGAGCGTGGCGCAGGCGGATTCGGAAGCACGGGAAAAGGATAGTCGCGCTTTTTAGAACACGCAGAAACAAAAACGGCCAGCAATCGCTGGCCGTTCTCGCGCGTAACTGGAATGCGCTATCGGTCGATCGCCGATCTCAATGCTCTTCTTTCGAAGGATCGGGCACTTCACCGGCCGCAATCCGCCGCTTTTCTTCCGAGCGGATATAGGCGATGACGCTGACGATCTCTTCCGCGCTCATGCTAGTGCCGAACGCGCCCATGCTGCCGCCCATCGAGCGATTCGTGATTCCAACCGCGATCGTCGTGTAAATCCCGGTGTTGGTATTGCCGGACAGCGGGAATCTCCCGCAGGTCAGGCACGGACCTTTGCCGCCTTTACCGCCGCCGCCGTGACAAAAGCCGCAGCGCTCGCTGAACTTGTCTTTGCCGGCCGCAACGACCTTCGCATCTTCAGCCGGCACATCCATATCGGCCTCATTGGCCTTGTGCGCGAATGCCGGATTCGCCATCGCCAATCCAACAGCAAAAGCTAATCCGCTCAGAACAACTGCGCATGTCCTGCCAGCTCTATTACCGAAAAACCCCAGCATTTCTTTTCCTCCCTGCGCTAACAATCAAGAAACCGGCGGATAGAACGGCACACCATAGCTCTCTATGATCTGCTTCATCTTGCCGTTGCTCAACAGCTTATCGATGCTCTGGTCGACGAAATCGAGCAACGATTTATCTTCTTTGCGAATCGCAAAGCGGCTATTGAATCGCTGATCCGGCAACGGCACGTAGCCATCCACCATGTGGAATTTGGAATCCGGAAATTCCTGCTTCGCAACCGCGATCGCCGTTGCCCAAACCATGCTCGCATCCACTTCGCCTTTTGCCATGCCTTCCATGATTCGGCGATTGCCGAGGTACAACTCGCGTGGAATTTTGTTGGTAAACAGGTAGTCATCGATCGGCGTGGACATCGAGACGCCAACCTTCATCTTGCTCTGCTTGAGCTCTTCTAAGGATTTGATCCCTTCTGCCTTGCCCTGGACCACCAGTACGTAACCCAGGCTGATGTAGGGCTTGGTAAAGACCAGCTTGTGCTGCAGTAAATCGTCGTCCCCGCTATCGGACAAGCCGAGAAATATGTCGCATTTCTTGGCGAAGATGGAATTCCTGAACGCTCGACCGAGCCCGCCGCGAGTACCGGTGTCCGCCCAGAACATCTCGGCGCGCATGCCGCCGAGCTTTGCGATCTGCTGGAAAATCTCGACATCGAAACCGGGTGGCGTGCCGGCTTGTTGCGAGTATGGCCACCCGTAGGGATCGGCGCAGGCGGTCAACACGCCCTTCGCTTTGGCTCGCGCCAGGGTATCCGTGATTTCATCGGGATCGGTTCCCGTGCTCTGATCTTGCGCTTGCGCATGCACCGATGCCATCGTCAGTGCAGCTACGAAGGCGAATGCCAACGTGGAAATCAACTTGCTCAAAATGTGCTCCTCCAAAATCCTCTATCGCAGTAGAGGTAGTGCTCCCTGAATACTCTTAGTGTCTTCAATGCGCTGCTGGTTTCATCTATCCGCGATACTTTCGGTTCTCTGCTCAAATTACGCTTTGCTTCGAACTCGCTTCAAACACCCGAATTGCTTGATCCTGCGGCTCTGACCATCACTTCGCTTCGAATCGCGACCGCAAAAATAAGGGAGGGCATTGCTGCCCTCCCTCTTATTTTACGCTTCCGGTATTAAGTCGTTATCGACCTTAGTCCTGGAGCGAAAACACCATCAGGCCTCCCCCTTTGGCGTGCTTCTTGTACCAATCCGCGTAGTACAGCGGCCAGATACCACCACCGCCCGCACCGTACACGATGGCGACGTACTGTTTGCCATTCGCGGTGAAGGTCGTTGGGTTGCCGTGCACGCCGGATCCGGTCTGGAAGCTCCAGAGATGTTCCCCGGTCTCATCGTCGAGGGCGTTGAAATAGCCATCGGGATCGCCGTAGAACACCAAGCCGCCGCCGGTCGTCAGAATACCGCTGGTGGCCGGGTAGCTCTGGGACTTCGACCACACCAGCTTGCCGGTGGCCGCATCGAACGCCTTGATATGACCGGCGCCCGCATTGAAGTTGATGACTTTGGCACCGAGGTACCATTCGCCACGCTTCCATTCCATTTTCTTCGCTTGCAGATCCATCGCGAAGTCGTACACCGGAACGTAGACCATCTTGGTGCGATGGCTGTATGACATCGGATGCCACTCTTTGCCGCCATCCAGAGATGGTGCGATATCAGTGGTGACCTTGTCGTACACAACGTCTTTTTCCGGGTTGTAGATCGGCTTGCAGTTGTTGGCCGGAGTAATGGGCTTGGTCCAGTTCACGCGTTGCAGCGCTGTGGCCCAGACACACTTGTTCTCGTTGCCGTATTTGGTCTTGACCGTGTTTTCGCGGTCGATTCCATACACGTGGCCATTACGCGAACCATGCAGCCAGAGCTTCTTGCCGCCGACGTCGACCAGAATCATTTCGTTCACGCCGTCGTAATCGTACGGATCGTTAGGCGTGTACTGGAAATAACTTTGGATCTTGCCGGTGTCGGGATCCAGCACCAGATTGCTGTTGGTGAACAGGTTGTCACCAGGGCGTACGTGACGATCGAAGTCGGGACCGGGGTTGCCCACGGGCCAGAACAACTTGTTCGTTTCTTTATCGTAGGCGCCGGTAATCCAAGCCGACCCACCACCATATTTCCACGAATCATTTCCCCACGTGTCGTTGCCAGGCTCGCCCGGACCAGGAATGGTGTAGGTCTGCCATACCTGCTCGCCGGTGTCGGCGTTAATGGCTTTGATCCAGCCACGCACACCGTATTCCGCACCTGCCGTACCGAAGATAATCTTGTTGCGCAGAGCCATCGGCATGATGGTGAAGGTCTCGGCGTAGGTGTAATCACCCATCTTTTTGTCCCAGACTACTTTGCCGGTAGCGTTGTCCAGCGCGACGATGTGCGCGTCGAGCGTGGCCAGATAGACCTTGTTCTTGTACACAGCCACGCCGCGATTGACGACGTCGCAGCACAATTTCGGAAACACATCGCCCGGCAGTTCGCGCTCGTACTTCCACGCGACGACGCCACTGGCGGCATCCACGGCGAACACTTTATTGAACGAGGTGGTGACGTAGATCATCCCGTTCACGACGACCGCTTGGCTGTCCTGACCTTCGAGTACACCGAAGGACAGATTCCACATCGGGCGCAGCTTTTTGATGGTTTCTTTATTGACTTGCTTGAGCGGGCTGTAGCGCGTGGTTTGATAGTCGCGGCCGTAATGGAGCCAATTGCTGGCGTCCTTATCGGCGTTGAGCAGCATGTCGTCCGTGACATAGTTCGGATAGAGCTTGGCGCCTGCTTCATCCAGACCTTGTGACGAGACATACCCCGAGGTACCCAGCGCTGCCGCGGCAGCGAGGGACAACGCCGCCTGTTTGAGCGACAGTTGTTTCATCGAAAACACCTCCCGAAAGTGTGCGCATTGCGTCCGACTGAACGCTTTTGCGAGGTTTGATTTATTGCTTATTGAAACCGTCGAAGTTGGCGGCCCAAAGAGCCTGCTGCACTGAAGACAGCGAGGCCAAAATAAAGAAAGCCCCTCGCAATGTCAACAAGTTTCCACTCCGCGGGGCACCATTGCAAGCGCGTCGTTGTCGCACCGCAGCACGGAAATTTTGGGACGGCAACGGTTCCCAATTTCATGTGGTGAACCGAATTGGAGGAATGGTTGACGGCTTCCGGCGCTCCGAGTGCGCGCAGAAGATCGAACTCACGTATCCGCGATGCGACGCACTTCAAGTGTTGCTTGAGAACGCCGCTACGACGTGATTGCCGGGCTCGATGAATTCCATTGTCTTGAATGCAACGTGGCGCGCGACAGCGATACCGCGGCCATTCGGATACAACGCGCGCGATTCGTTTAATGCCAGATAGCTGCGCCAATCGAACCCCGGTCCGCAGTCGCGGATGCTGATGCGCAGGAGCTTGGGCTCGCGCTCGATCGCCACTTCCGCGAACTTGTCGGCGTTCTCCGGCAGCGCCAGGCGCTGCTCGACTTCTTCTTCCCAGCGCTCGCTCATCAGAAGACTCGCTTTCTCATGAAACGTGATGCCGAGGTTGCCGTGCTCGATCGCATTGATCATCAGCTCGAGCAATCCGATGGCGACATTTTCCGGTTCGCTGGCAAGACTGCTGATCGCTGCCGCCAATGCGCGCACCTGTTGCAACGTCTGGACGCGAAAGCGCGCTGACTGCACGAGGCCCATGACGCCGCGATACTGTTCGACCTCTGCGTTGAGCTCGCGGCGGCGGTGCATACCCTCCAGCGCGGAGCGCACCACCGCAACCAGCGCGTCGCGGTGGTACGGTTTGGTGAGATAGTAATACGCGCCTTGCTTGAGTCCCTCTGCGATCTGCTCGCGGCTCGCCGCCGCGGTCTGCATGATCACCGGCACACTGCGCAAGCGCTGATCGGCTTGCATGCGGCGCAGGACTTCCAAACCGTCGATGCCCGGCATCATGCGATCGAGCACGACAGCGTCGAATAGCGCGTCTTCGCGCAACCGCTGCAAGGCGAGCTCGCCGTCTTCTACCATCGTCAGCTCATACTCGTCGCTGTCCAGATATTCCGCGATGATGTCGCGATTGATCTCCTCGTCATCCACCACCAGTAGTCGCAATTTAGTCATTCAGCTCGCCTCCGACCAACCGATCGCAGCGCCGGCCGTATCGCCTTCGCGCTCGCGCGGTATTTGCACTCTGAACACCGATCCTCCGGCTGCGCCGCACTCGGCCCAGATCCGCCCACCGTGATCCTCGACGATCTCTTTGCAAATCGATAACCCCAGCCCGGTGCCGCCGGAACCGCTTTTCGTGTTGCTGCTCTGAACGAACTTGTCGAAGATCGACGCGAGCTCGTCCTGCGGGATACCGACACCATCGTCGCTCACATCGATCTGGACGGAAGCGATGTCCTGCCGCTCGCGCCGCTCCATATATGCAGACGTGACAGCGACGCTGACCGAACCGCCTGGGGACGAGAATTTTATGGCGTTCGACAGCAAGTTTGCCAGCACCTGGTCGAGACGGTCGCAGTCGCACCACGCATGCGTGTCATCCATCGTCTTGCGCAAGGTAAGGTTTACACCGCGAGCGCGCGCCATGCCCTCGAACTGCTGGACAGCGGTACGCGCGCACTCACATACATCGCGCAATTCCATTCGATAGCCCATCTTGCCTGCTTCCAACTTCGACAGATCGAGCAAATCATTGAGCAGCGACAGCAGACGCTCACCCCCCTGATCGATGCGGCTGAAGTAAGTTTGCACTTTCTGTTTCGGGAAATCCTCGCGCGCAACCCGCTCCATCCCCAGGCGCGCATACGAGAGAATTGCGTGCATGGGGGTGCGCAACTCGTGCGACATGTTGGCGAGAAACTCCGACTTGGCCCGACTTGCCTGCTCCGCATCTTCTTTTGCAAGCATCAATTCGTGCGTGCGTTCGGCAACGAGTTGCTGCAAATTGTCGCGATGCCGGTGCAGTTCCTCCTGCGCCAGCACGCGGTCGGTGATGTCTTTGGTAACGCCGCGGTATCCGCGAAACACGCCGGCCTCATCGAAGATCGGCTCACCGCTGACCGACACAACGCGCGTTGCATATTCTTCGCCGGTGCGAAATACGCAGTCCCGATACGGCAGGTGCGCAGTGAGCATCGCGCGATGCCGGCGCCAGTCCGGGTCATCCGCTGGCGCCGAATTCACCTCCCATCGCGTGCGTCCCAGCAAATATTGCGTGTCGACTTTTGCCGGACCAACCAAGCCCGCCGAGAACGTAACGAAGCGAAACTGAGCGTCCTGTTCCCAATACCAGTCCGATGACATCTCGGTCAAGCTGCGGAATCGCGTCTCGCTTTCGCGCAATGCCGCTTCGGCGGTCCGCCGCGCCGAAATATCTCGCAGCATGCCGATGAACAACGTTTGACTGCCCAAGCTCACCTGGCTGACACCGACATCGAGATATACCGCTGTGCCATCCTTACGCACTGCGCTGATTTCGCGGTCCACGCCAGCCAGCCGCGAGTCGCTCACGGCGCCGGTTGAATTCAGATAGTGGTCTTTGAACTCCGCACCGCGCGCACCCATGATGATGGTCATGTTCTGCCCGATGAGCTCGGCTTCCGTGTAGCCGAACATGCGCGCCGCTGCAGGATTCGCCGCCAGGATTTGCCCCTG
>JBBRGM010000169.1:0-8903 GCA_038240725.1 Burkholderiales bacterium
TTGTCGCTGCATGGCTGCACAACTCACACACTCTACTGTCGATCGGCTGGTGCGCATGTTCGTTTGCGCAATCGCGCGAAACACGTCAAACCGATTTGCATCGAAGCGCGTCCGCTAATTTTCTAACGGCTTCGTCGCTGATACTTATCCGAATGACATATCGATCTTCGAGCGCGATCAACAGGATTCATGCAACTGCAATCTGCTTGAAAGCCGTCGACGATTGATCTTCAGTTTGCAGTGCTGACACACGGTTTGACTCGACCGGCACGCGCGCTTCAGCATTCAACGCAGCAGTTTAACTTTCGATTGATTCCAACGTATCCGGTTTTCTACCAACCTTGCGAGCATCGATGGAAGCGATGAACGAAGAACGCGTACTGGATGACGCCGCCAAAATTAAGTCGGTGTTTCGATACACGCGCGCAGCGCCAAGCGCGTGACGTGTCACCTTAGGCAAACGGCAGCAATGTTTTGACAACGCATCGTTTACCTACTTAGGATGCGGCACTGTTCGGAGAGAGCGCGATATATCCACCGGATCGAAGTCGCCAAACCACCACATGACGTTGTCAAGCGACGTCGGATCCCGAATTCTTATGCGCGCTGAAGTATCCGCGTAGACGGAACGGTCAGCTTAACTAGTCACTTATTTGAATGCGTCTCGAATTGGGAGGTAATACGATGCTGCCGCGTGGCGTCCTTGTGTCTAAACGGCGCTGCTTGTCGCAGCTCTTATTTTGTTTCCAAGCCATTCTCATCGCAGTTTGGTTGCCGCTCGCTGAATCTGCTCCGCGCAAAAACGAAAAACAGCCGGAGCTCGACTATCACCAGCCAGTGGTGGATCCCGGCAAGAATAAACACCACAAACCGAACAAGGGCGCAGCAGCCGCGGAGGTCAGCTCATTTGCCGCTGCCGGCCCGTGCAATCCAATCGTGTGCGAAAACGCGCTCACTGGAAATCCGCCGGCCGAGTGGCGACTGCTGGAACCAGGCGACGCCGCAATTCAAGGCTTCGCTACCGAGCAAAGCGTAAATATCGGCGAGACGATTCGATTCAAAGTCAGAAACACGACGCCCTATCACATCGATATCTATCGCGTCGGCTGGTATCAAGGCAATGGTGCACGCGAGATCATCGCGCTGGGCACCATCCCCACACTGACCCAGCCTGCTTGCCGCGTCGACACCAGCAATACAACCGGCCTCATCGATTGCGGCAACTGGCTCGAGTCCGCGTCGTGGCCAGTCCCCGCGACAGCAACCACAGGCGTTTATTTCGCACGGCTGGTTCGCAACGATACTAACAAGGGCGCGGGGTACATGTTCTTCAATGTGCGCGACGACGCGCGCAGCACCGACATCGTGTACCAGACTTCCGACACCCAGCGCGCCGCCTACAACAACTTCGGCGGCAACAATTTGTACTCCTGCACGGTGAATTGTCCGCCGGGCACGCCGCAGTTGTACAAAGGTGCGTTCAAGGTCAGCTTTAACCGGCCCAATATCGCCGTGAATCTGGGCATGCAGTACTCGTTTTTCGGCGCCGAGTTCGAGATGGTGGAATTTCTCGAGGCGAACGGTTACGACGTCGGCTACATCTCCGCGGTCGACACGGATCGCAGAGGCTCGTTTCTCAAGAACCACAAGATTTTCATCTCTTCAGGCCACGATGAATACTGGTCTGGCCAGCAGCGCAAGAATGTCGAGGACGCGCGCGATGCCGGCGTGAACCTCGCGTTTTTCAGCGGTAACGAAGTGTTTTGGAAAACGCGCTATGAACCCAGCATCGACGGCAGCGCCACTCCATATCGGACGCTGGTGACTTACAAAGAGACGCATTGGGACGCAGTCGTCGACCCCGCGGCGCCCATATGGACCGGCTTGTGGCGCGATGGACGCTTCAGCCCGCCAGGCGATAGCGGACGCCCAGAGAACGCGCTGATGGGTAACATCTACACGGTGGATCCAGTCGCGAACTTCGCCATTGCGGTCCCGGCCGACGACGGCAAGATGCGCTTTTGGCGCAACACCTCGATCGCAACGCAGGCCGCGGGCCAAACCTTTGCCCTTCCACTTAACACGCTCGGCTACGAATGGGATGAAGATCTGGACAACGGTTTCCGCCCAAGCGGACTCGTGCATCTTTCGACCACGACCAAGGTGGTGCCCAATCACCTGGTCGATCCCGATATCGGCAACCATTACGACTCTGGCGTTGCGACTCATCACCTGACGCTGCATCGAGCAACGATCTCGCCGCCATCCGGTGGCCCAAAGGCGCTAGTGTTCGGCGCTGGCACAGTGCAATGGTCGTGGGGCCTGGAAGGCAGCCCGGATGGAACCGGAGCAATCAGCGTCCCGATGCAGCAAGCGACCGTTAATCTGTTCGCCGATATGGGCGTGCAGCCGACGACGCTTATCGCCGGTCTGATCGCAGCCGATCAGTCGAGCGATTCGACTCCGCCGACATCCAACATCACTGCTCCCGCCAACGGCATGAACGTTACGGCGGACGCCACGGTAAATATCATCGGCACCGCCACGGACAGCGGCGGCGGTGTAGTTGGCGGAGTAGAAGTTTCCACCGACAATGGGGCGACCTGGCATCCGACAAGCAGCGGACGTGAGAGCTGGATGTATCAGTGGCAGCCACTAGTGGACGGCAACTACACCCTGCTGAGCCGAGCCGCCGATGACAGCGCCAACCTCGGCGCGGCGTCTAGTCCGGTATCGGTTACCGTAACGCAGCGTGCTTGTCCGTGCTCGATCTGGCCCTCCGACGCGGTACCAGCCGTAACCGCCGACGCGGACAACCGGGCAATCGAGCTCGGCGTCAAGTTCAGTGCGGACGTCACCGGTACCATCAGCGGGGTTCGGTTCTATAAATCGGCTACTAACACGGGCATCCATGTCGGGAGCTTGTGGACGGCAAACGGACAGCTTCTCGCACAAGCGCAGTTCGCCGGCGAATCTGCGTCCGGTTGGCAGCAGGTGAATTTCTCCAACCCGGTGAACGTTACCGCCGGCACCCATTACGTCGTTTCTTATCACGCAAACGTCGGCCACTATGCCGGCGATGGTTATTACTTTTTCAACACCGGCTTCGATAATCCGCCGCTGCACGCACTGAAGAACGGCGTGGACGGTGGCAATGGCGTTTATATCTACAGCGCGAACAGTGCGTTCCCGACGCAGACTTTCAAGGCGACCAATTACTGGGTCGACGCTGTGTTCAACAAAGCCGGCAGTGGCGACACGACGCCGCCGAGCGTCACTGCACGTACGCCCGCGATCAATGCCATCGGCGTGGCGCTCACAACCACCGTAACCGCCACGTTCAGCGAAGCGGTACAGTCAGGCACCATTAGCTTCGTACTGAAGAATCCTGCGAACGCGACAGTTCCGGCAGCGCTCACCTATAACGCCACAACATTCACTGCAACGCTCACACCGAGCGCGACTCTGGCTCCGTCGACGACCTACACGGCGACGGTAAGCGGCGCGAAAGATAGCGCGAACAACACAATGACTCCGGTACCGTGGTCGTTCACTACTGGAACCGGACAGGTGACCTGCCCGTGCACGATCTGGCCTGCAACTGCGGCGCCGACGACACCCGCGGATTCGGATACCACGCCAACCATCGAAGTCGGCGTCAAGTTTCGCTCCGATATAAATGGGTTCATTACCGGGCTTCGCTTCTACAAGTCGGTCGGTAATACCGGTACGCACATCGGCACCTTGTGGAGCTCGGGCGGCACGATGCTCGCCCGCGCGCAGTTCGGCGGTGAGAGTGCGAGCGGCTGGCAGCAAGTCGACTTCGGCGCACCAGTGGCGATCACCGCAGGTACTATTTATGTCGCGTCCTATCACACCAACAGCGGCCAGTACGCGGGCGACAGCAATGCCTTCGCCAATGCCGGCGTCGACAACGGGCCGCTCCACGCTCTGAAAAACGGTGTCAGCGGCGGTAACGGGGTCTACATTTACAACGTCAATCCGACATTCCCCAACAAGACGTTCCAGTCGACGAACTACTGGGTCGACGTCGTCTTGAACACCACCGCAACCGATAACGTCGCGCCAACGTTGACGGCACGCTCGCCGGCACCGAATGCTACCGGTGTCGCGTCGTCCACCGCGGTAACGGGGACCTTCAGCGAAGCGGTGCAGTCGAACACTATTACGTTCACGTTGAAGGATCCGGCGAACGCGACGGTGCCTGCCGCGGTAAGCTACAACAGCAGTACCTTTACCGCGACCCTCACACCGAGCGCAGCGCTTGCTAATTCCACGACTTATAGCGCAACGATAAGCGGTGCCCAGGATGCGGCGGGCAACACGATGAGCACAGTGCCCTGGACGTTCACTACTGCCGCCGCGCAAGCCACTTGTCCGTGCACTATCTTCCCGGCTTCCGCGACACCGATCGTGGCAGCCGATGGGGATACGCGGTCGATCGAGGTCGGCGTTAAGTTCCGCTCCGACCAGACCGGCTTCATCACCGGGTTGCGCTTCTACAAGTCGAGCACCAATACCGGTACGCATATCGGCACGCTGTGGGGCTCGAACGGCACCCTGCTTGCGCAGGCTACGTTCAGCGGCGAGTCTGCCAGCGGCTGGCAGCAAGTGAGCTTCTCGCAGCCCGTCCCGATCAGTGCAGGCACGACGTATATCGCTTCCTATCACGCACCGAATGGTCATTACGCGGCCGATAGCAACGTGTTCGCCAGCGCCGGCGTGGACAACGCGCCGCTGCACGCGCTGCGGAACGGCCAGGATGGCGCCAACGGCGTCTATATCTACAACGCCAATCCGACGCTCCCGACCCAGACATTCCAGTCGAGTAACTACTGGGTTGACGTGGTGTTCAGCACGACCGGGCCGTCCACCAACACGATCTGGCCGGCGTCGGCGGTGCCGACAACGGCTTCCGATCCTGATGTTCAGTCCATCGAAGTCGGGGTCAAGATTCGCGCGGACGTGAACGGCAGCATTACCGGCATACGCTTCTACAAGGCAGCCAACAACACGGGCACGCACGTCGCGAGCTTGTGGAAGAGCGACGGCACCTTGCTGGCGCAGGTGCCTTTCACTGGTGAAACCGCGTCGGGATGGCAGCAGGTGAGTTTCGCAACTGCGGTGCCGATCACCGCGGGCACAACGTACATTGCTTCGTATCACGCACCGGCCGGACACTACGCGGATGACGGCGGCTACTTCAGCAGCGCCGGCGTGGACAGCGGAACGCTACACGCGCTCAAGGATGGCGTAGACGGCGCGAACGGTGTCTATATCTACAGTTCTGCGAGTACGATGCCGACTAATGCATTCCAAGCGAGCAACTATTGGGTGGACGTCGTGTTCACCTCGCCGTAACCGTGTAGTGGCCGGAGACCAGCGCCAGACCGAATAACAGTCCCTGCTATAGGTGACAAAAAAATGATAACAACATTCGCGCGAAACAGACTTCTGCAAACGGCAATCGCTGCGTTGTTGCTGTGGTCGCCGATTTCTGACGCTACCTCGGCAGAGCGGGACGGCGACGCAGTCGACCCGCAGCCGGTCGTTTTGCCGGGCAGCAACCAGACGCACCTGCCGACACCACCGGCCGACGGTACCCTCCCGGACTCGACTGAAATCACGCCAGCCGACGTCGAGACGCAAGCTGCCACAGCTGCGTGCGCAAATCCAGTTGCTTGCGAGAACCTGCTCCCCGGTACGGCGCGGTCAGCCTGGCGCGCCAGCGAGCCTGGCGACACGACGATCATGGGTTTCGCCACTGATGCGAGCGTCAATGTCGGGGGTACGATCCGCTTCAAGATCAAGTCCACTGCGAGTGCGTATCACATCGATATTTATCGCGCCGGCTGGTATCAGGGCAACGGCGCGCGCAAGGTCGCTCCCACCTTGCGCCCCTCGGCCGCCTTGCCGCAATCGCAACCCACGTGTCGCATCGACACCAGCAACACAACCGGCCTGATCGATTGCGGCAACTGGGCCGAGTCGGCCGCCTGGGCAGTTCCCGCCACCGCGGTGTCCGGTGTCTACTTCGCACGTCTGGTGCGCGATGACACCGGCGGGTCGAGCTACATCTTCTTCAACGTTCGCAACGACTCGGGCCACTCCGCGATCGTCTATCAGACCTCCGACACCACGCGTGCGGCCTACAACACCTACGGGGGCAATAGTCTGTATCAATGTCAGGTCGCCTGCCCGCCCGGTAACCCCAAGCCCTACAAGGGCGCCTACAAAGTCAGCCTCAATCGCCCCAACATCGCGGTCAATCTGGGCATGCAGTACTCGTTCTTCAGCGCCGAATTCCAGCTCGTCGAATTCCTCGAAGCCAACGGCTACGACGTGAGCTACATCTCCGGGGTGGACGCCGATCGCGATGGCGTGCGGCTCAGGAATCACAGCGTGTTCATCTCCTCGGGCCAGGATGAATATTGGTCGGGCAACCAGCGCAGCAATGTCGAAGCTGCGCGCGATGCCGGTGTGCATCTGGCCTTCTTCAGCGGCGATGAGGTGTTCTGGAAGACCCGCTTCGAGAACAGCATCGATGGCAGCGGCACGAGCCATCGCACGCTGGTTACTTACAAAGAGACGCTGCAAAGTGCGGTGGTCGATCCGCTCGATCCGCCAACCTGGACCGGCACTTGGCGCGATGCGCGCTTCAGCCCGCCCGGCGATGGCGGACGGCCCGAGAATGCGCTGACAGGCGTCATCGCAACGGTCGATGATTCTGGTATCAACTTCACCATCCAGGTGCCTGCCGCCGACGGCAAGATGCGCTTCTGGCGCAACACCTCGGTCGCCAGCCTCGCGCCCGGACAAACCGCTGCGCTCGCACCGGGAACCTTAGGCTACGAGTGGGATGAGGATCTGGACAACGGCTCGCGCCCGGCCGGCATCGTGCGCATGTCCACCACCACGCAAAGCGTGCCGCACTATTGGATCGACTACGGCGGCACCGAAGTCGCCGGGGTGGCCACCCATCATCTGGCACTGCATCGCGCCCCCAGCGGGGCATTGATCTTCGGTGCGGGTACCGTGCAATGGTCGTGGGGACTGGAAGGCAATCCCGATGGCACCACCACACCCGATGCGAAGATGCAGCAGGCCACGGTCAATCTGTTTGCCGACATGGGCGTGCAGCCGAGCACGCTGATCGCCGGATTGATGCCGGCGTTCCCGTCGACCGATGTCACCCCGCCGACTTCGATCATTACCTCTCCTGCTGCCGGCAGCACCGTGCAGGCCGGCAGCACAGTCAGCATCATCGGCAGCGCCACCGATGGCGGTGGCGGCGTGGTGGGCGGCGTTGAAGTCTCGACCGACGGGGGCACCACCTGGCATCCGGTCAACAACGGCCGCGAGAGCTGGATCTATCAATGGACGCCGAGCGCATCGGGCAGTTTCAATCTGCGCAGCCGCGCGGTGGATGACAGTGCGCGCATCGAAACGCCGTCCAGCGGCGTATCGGTCACGGTCGGCTCGCGCGTGTGTCCGTGCACGATCTGGCCCTCGACGAGCGCGCCTACGGTGAGTGCCGATGCCGACAGCGCCTCGATCGAAGTGGGCGTGAAATTCTCCGCCGACACCGACGGCACGATCAGCGCGCTGCGCTTCTTCAAGGCCACCACCAACACCGGCCCGCACGTGGGCCGTCTGTGGACGACCAATGGCGTGCTCCTCGCACAGGCCACTTTCACCAGTGAAACCGCCTCGGGCTGGCAGCAGGTCAACTTCGCCCCTGTGCACATCAGCGCCGGTGCGCACTACGTCGCCTCTTATCACGCCACCGGCGGCCACTACGCCGACGACGTCAGCTACTTCGCCGCCAAGGGCTTCGACAACCCGCCGCTGCATGCGCTCAGAGACGGCATCGATGGCACCAACGGGGTCTACACCTACAGTGCGGCCAGTGCGTTCCCGACTTCCGCATTTGAGTCGAGCAACTACTGGGTCGATGTGGTGTTCAATCCCACCGGCGGCGGACCGGCTGATACCACCCCGCCGGGTCTGACTTCGCAAAGTCCCGCCAACGGCGCTACCGGCGTGCTGGTTAGCGCCAAAGTGAGCGCAACATTCAACGAAGCAGTGCAGTCCGCCTCCATCAAGTTCACCTTGACCAGCGCCGCAGGCGTTGCGGTACCGGCTGGTGTGAGCTACGACAGCACGAGTTTCACCGCCATCCTCACACCATCAGCGCCGCTCGCTGCTGGCACCACTTATTCTGCCAGCGTCAGCGGTGCCAAAGACACCAGCGGCAACGTCATGCCCTCCGCGATCAGCTGGTCGTTCACTACGGCCGGAAATGGACAGGCAACCTGCCCCTGCTCGATCTGGCCCGCAACCGCTGTCCCGACTGTCGGCGCAGATGCCGATACCAGATCGATCGAGGTCGGCGTCAAGTTTCGCACCGATATAAGTGGATTCATCACAGGCATTCGCTTTTATAAGGCGGCGACCAATAGCGGCACACATATCGGAAGTCTCTGGACATCAGGCGGCGCCTTGCTCGGTCGAGTGACCTTCATCAATGAGTCCACCACTGGGTGGCAACAAGCGAACTTTGCAACGCCCATCGCCGTGTCCGCAGGGACGACATACGTCGTCTCCTACCATGCTAATAATGGTCATTATGCGGACGACAGCAGTACCTTCGCCACCAAGGGGGTCGACAGCGGTCCGTTGCACGCTTTGCGCGACGGGGTCGACGGCCTTAACGGTGTTTATGCTTACGGCGCCGCAAGCATCTTTCCGAGCAACGGTTGGCAGTCGAGTAATTATTGGGTCGATGTAGTTTTCAAGCCATAGCACGTTTCTCAAGCCATAGCGTGCTTTGCTGAGTGTATGATCCGGCATGCGCGAGCTCACTCGCGCATGCCGGATAG
>JBBRGM010000170.1:0-8821 GCA_038240725.1 Burkholderiales bacterium
CGCATTCGAGGCCGCGAAGGCAACGCAGATCACGGACTTCGTCGAATATGACTGGGCAGTTCGCGAGCTCGAGCAACTCGACGTTCATTAGAATAAATACCGCTGAGGTTTAGCGGCGCCGGGTTTCAGCAGGCTGAAAGCTCAGCCGATCCGGGGTTCAACGGGAAGCAAGATGGCAGACAGCAGTACGCTCTACGACGAAGTGATTCTCGATCACATCAAAAACGCACGCAATTATCGCGTGCTCGAACCAGCCGACCGGCAGGCCGAAGGCGTGAATCCGCTATGTGGCGACAGCTTCACGGTTTACCTGCGCCTGGCGGATGACAAGATCAGCGAAGCGAGCTTTCAGTGCGAGTGCTGCGGTATCTCGATGGCCTCGGCGTCGGTAATGACACAAGCGGTGCGAGGCAAGACCATCGCGGAGGCGCGCGCCATGCATGAGCACTTCATGCGTTTGCTGTCGCAGCCGGCGCCAGTCGACGCGAACGAGGACATGGGCGAGCTCGCTGTCCTCGCAGTCGTGCAGGCGTTCCCCTCGCGCCGCAACTGCGCCGCGCTTGCGTGGCACACGCTGCTGGCCGCACTGGACGGTCGCAGCCAGATGAGCATCGGTTGATGCCGGCTGCGCGCAGAACACCGCCAGGGTAGGCCGCGTCGTTACTGTTCGGCGCCGCTGTCTTTTCCTTCCGGCGAAGTCGGCTTGTGCATTTGCCGTGTCAACCCCCACGCCATCCATGCAAGCAGCGCGACGCCCAGCACGAGCGCTGTCCACAAGCTCCAGACTTTGTAGTCGGGCCGACGCTGCAACACGGCCTCGCCGCCGAGCAGGCGTTCGGGCAACGTCTCCGCTTTCGCAAGAACGATTTGCTGATCGCTCCTCCAGCCGGGCACTACCGTTTCGATGGGCAGTGCTGCGCTGGCTGCAACGTTGCTGCCGTATGCGATCTGAAACGGACCCCGACCGCGCGCTGCGAAGGCGATCTTGCGCGGCAACCATCCCGCCTCCAGCCGCGGCGTGCCCGTGCCGATACCCCCGTTGTTCGGATCGACGCGCAGCAGCCAATAGCGGTCGCTCGTGGTCGGTACCGCGACGTCCGGGCTGGTAATTTGCTGACCGTTGCGCGACAAGCGATAGACCACCGTCGTGCTGCGCGCGCGCCAAATCTGATTTGCGTCGTTGCGCGAGAGCAGCTGAATCGGTGCAACCGTGTTGTCTTCCGGCAGAACGATGCGGACGCGATCGACCGGAAATTGCCCGCTCAAATCGAATAGATAGTCGCCGGCACGCTCGTCTTTCGTTGCTGCAACCTCGCGCCAATTGCGCGTTGACTCGACCATCCGATCGGCCGTGCGTGCGGTTACCTGCGTGAAAGCCACTGGCTCATCAGGCGCAGTGTCTGCGCTGTGGGATCCGAGCCACGTCACGCGAAGATACTTGGCGGTTTGCGGCTGAAATTCGATCGTGCGCTGCTCGAGCCGCCGGCCGCCATACTCGGCTCGAAGCAACGGCGCGCGCGCAGCGAGAGTCGACCACGTTCGCAAATCATCGCTTGCATCGAGCCGCACGTTGGCGGCGAAGCTGGCGGATTTCTGTGGCCAGTCGAGCTCGAGCGCCGCGTACGGCTCGCGCAGCGCGCTGGCGTCGATCAATACCGCGGTCAATGTACGTTTCGGATCGTGCGCCCGCGTTTCGCTTCTCACGCTGAGGATGGTGCCGGTGCGGCTGCGGTCGACGCGCAGCTGTACATCGCTTACGTCGCGATCGCGTCCGGCGTACAGCGGAAACGAAGGCAGCGTGACCGGCAGGGACCGCGTCGCCTGCTTTTGCGGTAGCGGTTCGAACGCAAAGGCAACCGGTTCGCCGGCGTTGTTGAACACACGTATGTCGGCCAAGTCGGGCTGCAACGCGCCCTGATAAATCGATGCGGGAATCGCGACTTCGTACAGCGCGCCTTCGCCGTGCAGCTCGACCGGTACAGCGAACGCGAAGTCCTGCGGCACATTGGCCGCTAAGCACATGCTCGGAAACAGCAAACCCGCTAACCATAATTTTAGGGTCTGGCGTTTCATGCGTTGGCGTTTCATGCGCTGGCATTTCATGCGTTGGCTTCCTTTCTTGGCGGTACCGGCGAGAAATAACCGATCAGCAGCATCAGCAACCCGACGCCGATAAACGAAACGATGCGCTCGATGCCGCCGATGTTTGACAGATCCACCACGAGCAGCTTGACTACCACCACCGCCATCAACGAGGCGCCGGTAATCCAAAGCGCGCGGATGCGAAGACGGGTAGCGGTCGCCATCGCGGCGAGAGCGAGCACCGTCCAGAAAATCGACAGTGCTGCTTGCACGAGCATCGACTGCAGCATCGCATCGAGCGGCAGCGGCACACCGGCCCAGACGTGCAAGGTGCGAAGCAGCGATGCGTTCAGCATCACGAACGCCGCGGCACCCAGCGCGCCGAACAGCAGGAGCGGCTTGTTAGTTGCGTAATCGGCGAGCTGATTGCGCTTGAGTGCTCGCAACCAGATTACGATTGCAAGCAGCGCGGCAAGTTGCGCGAGATCGAGTGGGTTCAGAATCGGCACGTAGGGCAGCGGCCTCGGATCGCCATCCGTTGCGCTGTTGACATAGAAAATCCACAACCACAGGAACACGGCGAGGGGCGCGCAGCCAAGCTGGAGATAAACATCCAGGCGTTCGCGCACCGGCCAGGCGATGCGCTCACCGCGGGCCGCCAAAACGCCGAGCAAAATGCCGGGGATGAGCGCCCATGCAATCAGCCGCCATACCGGCGCAGTAGCGACCGCGTGATCGATTGCCCAGCCCGCCTCCCAGGCGCCGATCGTTGCCAGCAGCCAAACTTGCGCGGCGTGCATGAACTCGACGTAGCTGCCTCGACGCTCATCGTGACGTCGCAATAGCCAGAGATGGGCGACAAACGCAAGCGGCCACGCCAGTGCACCGAGTCCGGCGAGCGGATGCGCTGTCGGATACGCCGCCGTCGCGGCGATCAGTAAAGCCATCGCCGGCAGCAAAGCCAGCGCAGGATACTGCGCGAGCCGCCAGTGCAATCGTTGCCAGAGAATGCTGAACGCCGCGCACGAGCCGATCGCGAACAGCAGGGCAATCGCGAAGCACATCGGCTCGTGCGAGTACGTATCGATCTCGTGGATGCCGCCGCCGATCCACCATGTCAGTCCCCAGAAGAACACGACGGTCGCGATCGGTAACTCCACGCGGTGGATGCGCTCGCGATGGCGCTCCAGGTACCAGTTGCAAAACAATCCAGCGACGCTGATGAACAAGCAGCCGAGATAAAAGCTGTTCAGCACCGGCACGCCGCCATGGCTGCGATCGACGTCGGCGAGAAACGCGATACCGCCGGCGAATTGCAGAAATAACCCGAATGCACGCGCAAGCCTGCGGTCCTGGCGAACGCCGATCCAAACGATTGCCGCACCTTCCAGAGCCCATGCAGCGGAAGTCCAGCGTCCATCGAGCGCAAGCGGAATGGCGAGCGTGCCGAACACGACGCCGAGCGCCAGAAACGCCTCGACCAGCAGGCGCAGTTTGTCTTGCGTGCGGGAAAACAGCGTGCGCGCGACGAGCAGGTAGACAAAGCTCAGTGCGAGCGCGCTGTATGCGGCGCCGTACGCGATGCCGGCGACCAGCTGCGTTTGCAGTCCGAAAGCGACGAGCGGCGTGCCAAAAACCAAGGTGCCGTCGACGTAGCTCTTCAGCTCCGGCGCGCGCCGGCGTGCGAACAAAATCGGAATGGCGAGATAAATCGTGAAGAACAAGATCAGGAAAGGCTCGGTGCTCGCGAACAATTCGGGCCGATACGAACGCGCACCCCATAGCGTGCCGATCCCGAACGTGAAGACGAAACCGAGCACGTTGAGCGGCCGCCAGGCCTTGTACCAGGCGATGCCGAGGATGCCGAGATCGAGCACCGCGTAGTAGCTGAACAGCATGACGTGGTTGCCGCCGCCGGTCGACGCGAGAATCGGCGCCAAGAATCCCCCGCACACGCCGAGCGCGGCAAGCGCCTGCGCGTTTTGCAGCACCGCGAGCACAGCCGACAGGACCGCAATCAGGATCAAGAGTCCGAAGGCGGCTTCGGGCGGGAGCAGCTGATACAGGCGAAGCGATCCGAACACGGTCAGATACAAGATGCCGATGCCGCCGCCTTGCAGCGCGAACGCGTAGCCCGCGCGTTTCTCACGCAAGCGCCAACCGATAAACAGCAGCGCTACCGCGCCGAGCGCGATGCCCGTCATTCGCAAAGCAGGCGGCACGTGCGTGTGTTGATAGGCGTACTTGAGCAGAAAGGCGACGCCGAAGAACAGGATGATCATGCCGACGCGAACGACGGTGTTGCCGCCGGTGAGCCAGCGCCAGACGAACGACGGTTGCGCGGGCGTGGCGTCTCGCGGCCGCAATGTCGCGGTTTGCGGGGACGCGGGCTTGGGCAGTTCGGCGGCTGAGGTATCGGCCGCAGCGATCAGATCCGTATCGAGCGTCTGCGCGGCCGGCAAGGCGATGGTGACAGTTGGGAATTCGGCGAGTGCTGGATGCGGCGGTTCGAATAGCGCCGCCTCGGCTGGCGTGACACGGCCAGTCGCGGGCGGCGAGGCAGCCTCGGGCGTTTCGTTGCGAGGTTGGGTAGGCGTTTCGATGGCGCCGGATTCGATCGCGGATAGGCGTTGCTTGAGACTGCGCAGCTCGGACTCGAGGTGATCCAACCGCAGCGCCACGCCGTCCTCTTTCACGCTTTCGTCGTGCCGCCGCATTGCGTGGCGCAGCCCCAATCCGATCACGAGACCGAGCAAAGCGCCGAGCGCGGCGCCGCGAAAGCCATCGATAGCGCCGCCGGCGATCATGCCCAACAGTAGTCCGACGAATACCATTTCTCCCCCCGGGTGGACCTTCGAATTTCAGCGGTATGCGGAAACGATGCACGACTAGAGGCGGCGTCTCTCTACAGCAACGGCCCCGCCGCAGCGATGCGCTGCTGATGTTCAGCGAAAAACAGCGCGCGATCGCCGTCCAAACTGCTCTGCGCGCGGCAGCGTTATCGCAATCGACTCGCGCCGCCAAGTTCTACATCGGATTAAGTCCGCCCGGCATAAGCGTTCTTTTCGCGGCAGGCCACGGGCATATTCCTTGCCTTTTCACTGACGATGCACTTTGCTGTCAGCCCGTTCGGAGATGCTGGAATGCCCGTATTCGTAGTTCTGATCGCGATGGTTCAAGCGTACTTCGTTCTCCACGCGATGCGTACCGGCCGAGCCTACTGGTGGGCCCTGTTCATTACCGTCGTTCCCGTTGTCGGCTTTACCGCCTACTACGCGGTCGCCATGTTCCCGCAGTCGCGCGAGTACCGCGCGGCGCGCCGAGTTTCGACGCACGTCGCCACGTCCTTCATGCCGAATCCGGAATTGCATCGTCGCCTGGCCGAGCTGCAGATGTGCCCGAGCGCCAGCAACAAGGTCGCGGCCGCTGAGGCGCTGATCCGCTGTGGGATGTACTACCGTGCGGTTGGCCTGTATGAGAGTGCGTTGCGCGGGATCTACGCAACCGATCCGCAGCTGCTGATCGGCCTTGCGCGCGCCCATGTAAACAACCAGACCTACGAGCAATCCATGGAGGTGCTCGAACGGCTGCAGCGGATCGATGCGCGCTTCCGCCCGGAAGAAGCGCGTTTGTTAAACGCGCGTGCGCTGGAAGGTCTCAACCGCTACGAGCAAGCCTTGGCAGAGTACGAATCGCTTACCGACGTCTACGTCGGTCTGGAAGCCAAGTGCCGCTATGGTGTGCTGCTCAAACGCCTGGGCTTCGAGAAGCATGCCCATCAGGTGTTCAACGAGGTTCTGGTGCATGCGCGCCGGTCGAAACTCAAGCTCGGCGCCGAGCAGGTGTGGGTCGATACTGCATTGCGCAGTCTGCCCGGAGAGATGGCCTAGTCCGGTGTTCCCGGCGCTCTCCTCCAGGGCGCTGTTCGTTCCGCTATAAATCGGTCTTGTAACGCTCGCGTACGCCCGCATCGAATTGCTCGATGTCGAGCGGCGCCAGGCCGCCGCTCTGCGCAATCTCTTCCCCGAAACTGATCTTGACGTGTTCCGGCCAGCTCGCCGGCTCCCACACTGCTGAGCGGATGATCGACTTCGCGCAGTGGAAATAGCACTGCGTCACGCGCACGCGAATCACCAGCAGCGCGGGCTTGTCACGCTGGATGAACGATGCGCACAGATCGGCATCGTCCAGCAGCTCCGCATTGCCCATGACACGCAGCGTCTCGCCGCTGCCTGGAACCACGAAGATCATTCCGATCGCGGGGTTCGTCAGGATATTCTGCAGCGAGAAAATCAGCTTGTTCCCCTTTCGCTCCGGCATCAGCAGCGTGCGTGGATTCTCGACGCGCACAAACCCCGGCGCATCGCCTTTCGGAGAAACCGTCGGCTGCTCCTTGTCATCGCTGGTCGCCAGGAACATCAGCGGCGACCGCTCGATGAAAGCGATGGACTGTGCGTTGAGCTCGACGTGCAGCTTGCGCGGGACGAGCTCGTTCGGCTCGCCGATGATCTCGCGCAGTTTGCCTACGTCAGCGATGATGGCCATGGTCGCAGACTGAGCGCGGCGATGGCGATTACTTCATCGTCGGCATGACGAATTCGGCGCCCTTGCGAATCCCCGTGGGCCAGCGGCTGGTCACTGTCTTCAAGTGCGTGAAGAAGCGCACGCCTTCCGGACCGTACATGTAGTGGTCGCCGAACAGCGAGCGTTTCCAGCCGCCGAAGCTGTGGAATGCGACCGGCACCGGGATCGGCACATTAATGCCGACCATGCCGATCTGCACACGGGTGGCGAACTCCCGCGCCGCGTCGCCGTCTCGGGTAAAGATCGATACGCCGTTGCCATACTCGTGCGAATTGACCAGTCCCACCGCAGTATCGAAGTCAGGCGTGCGCACGACCGAGAGCACCGGTCCGAAGATCTCTTCCTTGTAAATGCGCATCTGCGGCTGCACGTTGTCGAACAAACAGCCGCCGATGAAAAAACCTTTCTCGTGTCCGGGGACGCGAACGCCGCGGCCGTCGACGACGAGCTTGGCGCCTTCCTTTAACCCGATGTCGATGTAGCCGGATACTTTCTCGAGGTGCTGCCTGGTGACGAGCGGGCCCATTTCGGCCGTGTCATCGGTCCCGATGTTGATCTTCAATGCACGCGCCCGCTCTGCGAGCTTCTCGACGAGCGGATCGGCGATTTTGCCCACCGCAACTGCAACTGAAATCGCCATGCAGCGTTCGCCCGCTGAGCCGTACGCGGCGCCGATGAGCGCATCGACCGCTTGTTCGAGATCGGCGTCCGGTAGCACGACCAGATGATTCTTTGCACCGCCGAGCGCTTGCACCCGTTTGCCGTGCTCGCTGCCGACGCGGTAGATGTATTGGGCGATGGGCGTCGAACCGACGAAGCTGATCGACGCAACGCGCGGATCGGTCAACAGCGCGTCGACCGCGGTTTTGTCGCCATGCACGACGTTGAACACGCCATCCGGCAGTCCTGCTTCGCTCAGCAGTTTTGCGAGGACCATTGCAGTGGACGGGTCGCGCTCGGACGGTTTCAACACAAAGGTGTTGCCGCATGCGATGGCGAGCGGGAACATCCACATCGGCACCATCGCTGGAAAGTTGAACGGCGTAATGCCGGCACACACACCGAGCGCCTGCCGCACCGACCAGCTGTCGACGCCGGTACCGACTTGATCGGTGTATTCGCCTTTAAGTAGATGCGGAATGCCGCAGGCAAATTCGACGACTTCGAGACCGCGCTGGAGCTCGCCGCGCGCGTCCGATACGACCTTGCCGTGCTCGCTGGAAATCAAGTTTGCGATCTGCTCGAAATCGCGCTCGATCAGTTCCTTGAACTTGAACATCACGCGCGCACGACGCAACGGCGGTGTCGCGGCCCACGCGGGAAATGCAGCCTGCGCTGACGCGACCGCTTGACCGACTTCTTCTTGGCTCGCGAATGCTACGCGCCGGCTTACGCTGCCGTGCGCGGGATTGAACACGTCGCCGAAGCGTCCACTGCGGCCTGCCGCCTGCTGTCCGCCGATGTAATGGTTGACCACGTCTGCTTGCAGTGCGGACTGCTCGATAGGCTTATTCATACGGTCTCCTCTGTACTGCGCAGATCAGCGATGAGCTGCGGAAATTGAATCGTCGAGTGGATAGATCGGGCGGCGCAGCTTCTGGTAGTCGAACAGCGTCCAGTCGGACGAGCCGACGCCGATGCTGTCGCACAACACCATGCCCTTCGCGATCGGCAGAAATACCGGCCGAAAATACATGCGCGACTTCAGCAGCAGAAAGCGCTTGCGCTGCGGATCGATGCCGACGCTGGTGAAGATGCCGCGATCCCACGGTTACTGATTGCGCTCGGTGATGACGACTTCCGCAGTGCCAGTGTCGAGCACCGCGGTGCGCCCCATGTACGCGCGCACGCCGGTGAGCTGCGGTCCGGTGATGGTGTATTCGCCATCGGTGATCGCGCGCACGACGCCAGTCAGTTCGAGCGGCTCGCCCTTACGCCCGATCGCAGGCATGTCCATTTTGCCGCCGACTTTCAGCGTCACGGTTGCGCCAACGCCGGCTTCGATCATGCGTCCCACGCTTTCCGGATCGCGTATCGGACCGACGGCGATGTCGCTCAAGCCTTGGCGCAGCGCTTCCTTGAGAACGTACATCGTGTCTTGATTCGCACCGGACGCGCAGTTGTCTGCGTGATCGAGCAATAGAATCGGGCCGCC
>JBBRGM010000171.1:0-8809 GCA_038240725.1 Burkholderiales bacterium
CTCGAGCCTGGCGATCAGGCGATCCGCATTGCGCGCAAGACCACGGCGGTACAGTCCGTCGTATCCAACTTTCCATCGGCGCTCGCGCACAGGCTGCGGCAACCACGCTGCAAATGCTTCGCGCGCGAAGCGTTTGGCAGGATAACCACTGTCTCGCCAGGGCGGCCTGCGAAGCGCTTCCCACGACAGGCGCAGAGTGTCGACGCTCAGCAACACCGGTGCGCAATCGAGTTGTTCCCCGTCAGGCGCGGGGACCCAGCGATCATAGAGCATCAACGCCGAGAAAAAATGTCGGTGCCCGCGCGGGTCGCCATCTTCGTGTACGCGGCGCATCTCTGCGATATGGTCGCGGACTTGTGCAGACAGCGGCCCATACAGTAGATCGAGCTCGATGCGCGGTTTGAACAACGACTGCCGATCGTACGGGCTCATACCGAAGATCTGATCGGCACCGTGGCCGTTGAACAGCACTTTCGCGCCTCTCGCTAGCGCCGCCGCTGTAACGGCCGCGAGCTGTGCATAACCACTGCTAAGGCGCGTTGGTTCTGCAGTGTCGAATGCGAAAGCGGCGGGATCGAACAGAAGCGTCCGCGACCCGTCGACGAGCGTGGGTGTCCAACGCAGGCGCTCATTTACCGCATCGATATATCGGCGCTCGTGACGAAATTCGTAGTATGGGTAAACGAGGCTGACTCCGAAGTGGCCCGCGCCGGGCGCGACGGATTCGAGCCCCACCGCAACGATCGTCGAATCGATTCCGCCGGAAAGCTCGACAGCGCTGGGGCCAACCGCATGTGTGGCAAGGTTGCGCAACACGGCATCGCGATACGCTGCCATCAGATCTTCATCGCTTAGATCTCGATAAGGCTCATCTTCTGGCAACTGGTAGTGACGTAGAGTGACGCACCTGTCCCGCAGCGAGACTTGCGTTACCGCCGCGCGGACCGCACGGTGCCAGCCGCGCCCGGAAAGCAAAGTGCGGCTGGTGTGAACGATGTCGTTAGGTACCGGCGAGGCGCAATTGGCGAGAAAGGCCGCGAACGCATCGCCATCGATATCCGCGCTCGCCGACGGACGCGGAAGGTCATCGTGCACGACCAAGGCTTCATCGTCCCATCGAAAATACAGCGCGGTTCTTCCCACGCCTCCCCGCGACAGATACACATGCGCCGCATGCGGGTCGAATGCAATAAGCGCGTACTCCAAACCCAGCAATAGCGGAAGCTGTCCGAATGCCCCGCGGTTCAGCGCGTCCCATATTCGATTCGGATTTAAACTCGATGCGGCGAACTGCCCTGATGTGCTCGGCGAACGTACGAACAACGCGTGTTCCGTTCGCTGCGTGTCGTGCACGAGGCACCATGTCTGCGCAAGTGACGTATCGATCCGATATCGAGTTGACCCGTCCTCATTCGCGGTCGCGCGGAAGCGAAGCATGCAGGCTGCCTAGGATGCAGCCGCTGCGGCAAAGCGCAGACAGGCTTGGTAATGCATCACTTCTTCGCGCTCTTCCCCAAGCGGAATGCCGCCCAGAGACACCCACGCATGCATCATCTCAGTTGGGAGCCACACGCCGATGTTGGCCTCCACAGGAAAGCGGCCGAGACGAAACAGGAAGAATCGGAGCAAGGTTCGCGGCAGACATTGCTGAGTGCGCGGCGCGTGATGAAAACTGCGCTCGGCGAATGTTGCCGAATCCAGAATCTGCTCGATGGACAGGTCCCGGTTCGGGACGGTATGCGCAAGGCGGTCAAGCAGCTGGAACGACCGATCGAGCGGAGCCCAGCGCGCGAGCGCTCGCGCGAGTAGCCATGCAACGCGCAAGGTGGAACCCATTAGCCACGACCGCGGGGCGTGCGGAACACCGAGATAGCCCTGTTCCCAATCGTCAGTAAAAAGCACATCAGCGCGCATCGAGTCGGCGAGACGTTCATGTCTGCGCATCGGGCTTAAGCTAGCGTGATCCAGATCGACGGTGGGCGGAAAACCGAGCAGGCGTCCACTCCTGGGCGACACAACGAATGCAACGCCGCTCTCAGGCTCGATCAGCGGGCTCCAGCGGCATTCGATCATGATTGAACGCAGTCAGGCGTCAGGCGCGTGGGTGGAGGTACGCCCCGCCGGTCATCCGATCCGCTGCGGGTTTACGATCGGTCGAACTAACCAATTCAGCCACAACCGGATCAAGAGCGCTCGACACCGGATCTTGTGAGCTCGACCAACCCTTCGCACAAGGCAGCCGCCGCGCGACGCTCCCGCAAGGTCGCCAGACCAGCCAACTTATCGCCATGACACAACCAGCACTGCGTTCGGCCGCAGCCGCCGACGCGCTGTGCTTTACGGAATCGGCCAGGCTGAAACTCGCAGACACATTGCAGATTGCCGCGATGCTTGATGAGGTGCTTTCTCCATACCTGTAACGTGCGAGTTTTTTCGGATGCGGCGCGCTTCATAGTGGTCCCAAAACGGTAGATATCCAATTCGCTTCTTAGCTATCTTGAGCCAGAAATTATCGGTTGCTGCTGATTCATCACTGCGGTGCCTCGAACGACAACGCTTGTAGGCCGGCGATTCGCGGGTGGCGACGATTCTCTGATGAGCAAGGGGGCGCATTATGCCTAACTGCAACTTGCTCATCCAACTTTGTCAGGTGAGAACGTGCGCACAGCGCACGAGTCGTGATTCTGCATCGCGAATATCGGCGGAGCGCAAGCCCGATGCTGAGAGCGATCGACCATTCGGAACATCGCCGCCGCAATCGACGCAGCCGCGGTCAACGGTCATGAGATTATAAATTCGCACAAATACGACACGCACGACGCTAGACACGCAGAACAATCCTGCCCGCCGACGCGTCATCCTCAAGAGGTGAAAGCCGAAGACCAACAGGAGTTATCTCGTGCGGCGATATTTGGGTGCGCTGTCAATTTGGTTTCGTTTTGTACTTCGGCTCGCGCGGCGGACGATTGGCTCGACGAAATGCCTAGCGTGGGCGTAGTGGTCGACGTTCTGCGCCAGGAGTACAACACGTCAGCGGATGACGATGGCACGGTAGCCAATCTCGCAGGCACGCTGATTCTTTTACGTCAGATCATGGAATACCAAGCGGCCGAGGAGCCTCCAATGTCGCCGGAGCGCACGGCGAAAAGGAGATCCATCGACACGTGGCAACAGGCGATACGCGTTCTGCCCTGGCGAAGGACAGCCGGTCGCGAATCGAGAGCATCTTATGTACGCAGCGCACCGGTTGCCACTACCAGGCCGCTGAGGCAGACATCACGCAATGCTGAAGCTCACACGTGCGAGGTTTCGTAGTGCCTGCGCAACAGGTCTTCGCCAAAGTCTTCCGTGAAATCGCGAAACACCGTGTGGATGTGATTACCGTTGGTGTTGTCGTATTCGATCAATGCAGTCGGTCCATGTAGGCGGTAGTAATGCGGACTGCCCCGCCGCTGATTCCCCGCCCACGCAAAGTGAATGTCGCCGATACCAGCCCGTTCGATCTTGTCGAGCTGCCGATCCGCCATGTCGCGCTGCAGGTTGTGCGCGTACTCCTCGAGCAGCTGCCACAGCATCGCGCGCTGCGGCTCGGACATCGCCTCCGCGGCAAGCCCGGCAGGATCTTTCAACTCGACGTCGCGGCTGTTACTCGTGATGATGTCTTGCGGCGCTGAGGTCGCGATGATCGCGCGCTCGCGCTGATTCTCATCCAGACTTGCCAGCAACGCGCGCGCAATTTCTTCTTCCACGCTCAGAATTCGCAGGCCGGCGTATTGACCGGCCGGCACCTCGGCAGGATTGGCGCCCATGAACGCCGGCGTGGTCGCGACGAGCTCCGGCGTGACCGCGATGAATGTCAGCGACAGATGATGGCCTTCGACCCGCCAGCCCCACGGTTTGTCGCGCGACGGCGTGCCGAACACCATCAGCCAGTACAGCACCGGATCGCGGCGGCAACCGGCGCTTCGCTTCAGCCGCTCGATCGCGCCGAGAACGATTTCGAGCTGCATGATGTGGGTGGCTTTTAGATAGCCCTGCGAGCTGAGCGCGCTGCGAATCAAAGCATGCGCCGCTTTGCGCTGCGCATCGCTCATGTGCTCGATGTTGATACCCGGGCGCGGGAACATTTCTTCGGGAAAGTAATGCCAGCGAAAGCGGTCCTCGCCGTCAAACGGCAAGGTGACCTTCGCCTGCTGCTCAGGATCCAGGCTGGTCAGGAAGGCCTGCGCCGCGGACACCATTGCCAGGCCGGGCGCCTTGAGCGCGCGCCCGGGAAACGCCACGTCGTCGGTGCTGATGGCCACCCCTGCGCCACCCGCCGGTCCGAAGTGGAGCTGGGTGCGATCCTGTAAGTCGATTTGCGATCGTCGGGTCATGATCGAATTCTCTTCAGTGCGGCGGGTGGAACCTGCGCGGCGATTACGCGCCTGATCAGTAGGACATGCAATGCCTGCCGCGGTTTCAAATTGCCGCCGTGCGGTTGGGGTGCACGGTCGCTATCTGCGGAACGAACGGTTTCTTTCTGCCCGCCGGTCGGTATCACGCCCGTTCGTTCGTCCTTAGAATGCTGCTAAAGGAGACTTCCATGCTCTACGCGATTCTTTGCTACAACTCCGAGGCGCTGGTCGGCGCCTGGACCAAGGAGCAGGACGATGCCGTCATGGCGCACCACCACGGTATCGAGGGCAAGCTGGCGGCGCTGGGCAAGCTCGGGCCGGTCGTGCGGCTGATGCCGACGACAACCGCGACGACGCTGCGGGATGGCCACGATACGCTGGTGTTCGACGGTCCGTTCGCGGAAACCAAAGAACAGCTGCTCGGCTTCTACGTCCTCGACTGTGCGAGCCTCGATGATGCGATCGAAGCAGCGCGCCCGCTGTTTGTCGATGGCGGTGCGTTGGAAATTCGGCCGATTCTCTACTTCAATCCGGGCAACCCCGCGAAGTGACCGACATGGCCTGGATCGATGCCGCGCTGACCTCAGCGCGTCCTCAGGCTATGGCAGCATTGCTGCGCTATTTCCGCAATCTCGATACCGCTGAAGAAGCGTTTCAGGAAGCCTGCCTGCGCGCGCTGCAGCGCTGGCCGCAAAACGGTCCGCCGCGCGATCCGGCGGCGTGGCTAATCCTGGTCGGACGCAACGCGGCGCTCGATGAAGTTCGCCAGCGCAAGCACCACGTCGAGCTGCCGGAGGATGACGCGCTGATCTCCGATCTCGACGATACCGAGACCGCGCTCGCGGAACGGCTCGACAGCTCGCACTACCGCGACGACGTTTTGCGATTGCTGTTCATCTGCTGCCATCCCGATCTGCCGACAACGCAGCAGATCGCGCTGGCGTTGCGCGTGGTGTCCGGTCTGTCCGTCAAAGAGATCGCGCGTGCATTCCTGGTGAGCGAGGCCGCGATGGAACAGCGCATCACGCGAGCGAAGCGGCGCATTGCCGCGGCCAACGTGCCGTTCGAAACACCCGGCGCGGTCGATCGCGCGGTACGGTTGGCGGCGGTGGCGGCGATGATCTACCTGCTGTTCAACGAAGGCTATTCAGCGAGCGGCGGCGAAGAGCACGTACGCGTCGCGCTATGCGAAGAGGCGATCCGCCTGGCACGGCTGCTGTTGCGGCTGTTTCAAAGCGAGTGCGAGATCATGGGCCTGACCGCGCTGCTTCTGCTGCAGCATGCGCGCGCACGCGCCCGGCTCGACGCCGAGGGTGCGATCGTGCTGCTCGACAATCAGGATCGCTCGCTGTGGAATCGCGAGCTCATCGCCGAAGGACTCGCGCTGATCGACAAAGCGCTGCGCCACCGCCAGCCGGGCCCGTATCAATTGCAGGCTGCCATCGCCGGCGTGCATGCACATGCCGCGCGGCCTGAAGACACGGACTGGTCGGAGATCGATCAGATCTACGCGGTGCTGGAAACGTTGCAGCCCTCACCGGTGGTCACGCTCAATCGCGCCGTTGCGGTAAGCAAAGTTCACGGCGCAGAGGCAGCGCTTGCGATGATCGAGCCGCTCGCTCAACCGCTGGCGGGCTACTTTCATTTCTTCGGCGTGAAGGGCGCGTTTCTGATGCAGCTCGGCCGCAATGATGAGGCACGCGTTGCGTTCCATCAGGCGATTGCACTCGCCAACACCGCGGCCGAGGCCGCCCACATCAGATCGCATCTCGATCGGCTGATGAAAGACAGCGCTGCGCGGAACAACGCGAAGAGCTCCGCGTAGACTTTTCCGGTCCACGCTGAAGACGCCACTAAGCGCGACGCTAAAAAAAACATTCCTCCAGTTGTCGGATTCTGAGCGGGCCGTTCGTCCTTAGGTCATAGCGGCAAGGAGGAAGTCATGTGTCCAATGTGCATTGCGACGGCGGCATGGATCGCCAGCGGAACCAGCTCGGCGGGCGTGTTGCTCACGCTCTTCGTGAAACGCGACCGGCAACAGCCGACGCCATCGGATAAGGCAACGCAAATCTTAAAAACACCTGGCGCCGCAGCCCAAACGCGCCATTCAATCGGAGACCAAACCATGAAGAAAACGCAGATAACATTAGCGTCGCATAACGTCGTGAGTGAACAGGAATGGCTACAAGCGCGCCGCGCACATTTGCTGAAGGAGAAAGAATTTACTCGACAGCGCGATGAGCTCAGCCGGCAGCGGCGCGAGTTGCCGTGGGTCAAAGTGGAAAAGTCTTATACGTTCGACACCCCAGACGGCAACCAGACGCTTGCCGATTTGTTCGCAGGACGCAGCCAGCTCATCGTCTATCACTTCATGTTCGGCCCGGGCTGGAAAGAAGGCTGCAAGAGTTGCTCATTTTTGGTCGACCATCTGGAGGGTGCGGTAGTCCATCTCGAGCATCACGACGTTTCAGTGGCCGTCGTCTCGCGCGCACCGCTGGCAGAGCTCGAAGCATACAAGCAGCGCATGGGCTGGCAGTTCGGCTGGGTATCGTCGAACGCAAGCGATTTCAACTTCGACTACCACGTCTCGTTCAGCACGGAACAGATTGAGAAAGGCAAGGTGTTCTACAACTTCGAGATGGACAAGATATCGATGGAAGAGCTGCCTGGCATCAGCGTGTTTTACAAGGACGCGGACGGCACGCTTTTCCATACCTATTCGTCCTACGCCCGCGGCGGCGATCTGCTGCTCACGACATACAACTATCTCGACCTCACGCCGAAAGGCCGCAACGAATCCGGTGGCATGGACTGGGTCAAACGGCACGACGAATACGACGCGCCTGCCGCGGCTAAGTCTTCCGTGCAACCGAAGCGTTGAGTAGCGGAATATTCATGCTCTATTCCATTCTCATCTACGGCGACGAAGATCTGGTCTCCGATTGGACAGTGCAGGAGGAAAACGCGGTCATGGCGCGGCACTCGGCGTTGCGTGAGCGCTTGACCGCCGAACACAAGCTCGGCCCAGCCGTACGTTTGATGCGGACTACGACGGCGACGACGCTCAGGTTTACGGGCGAAGAAGTGATCATCGACGGTCCGTTCGCGGAGACCAAGGAACAGCTTTTGGGAATCTATGTCGTCGAATGCGCAACGCTCGACGAGGCGATTAAAGTCGCGCGAGCGCTGTCGTTCGAATCGGCGGTGCTGGAAATTCGTCCGGTATCGCTGTTCGAACCGGGCGGCGATCTCGCCGAAGGCTAATCTCATTCGAACGGCAGCAACAACGCAGGTCGCCGCGTGTGCGACTCAGCTATGCGGCAGCAGCTTCCAGCTTTATGAATCCGCTGTCCAGCAGCGCTTGGAGTGCGCCTTGAATCTCTTCCCAAGAAAACGGCTGCGGCTGCAACCAATGCACCGAGTCTCCCGCCTTGAAGCGCGAATGGGTCTTCAATGCGTCGAAGTACGCCGACGTCTCCACGCCGAATACCAGATGGTTTCCCTTGCCTTTGCAGTACACGTAAAGCGACGGCACACCCTCTAACGGGCCGACCACCGTCTGGATACTGCCAGGTACGATGACGTCATTTTGCGCCAGTCCGCTCGGCGCATCCGCGTCTTCGGATTGTTCGCTCGCCGCGCTCCTCAAGCTGCTACGCAGCTCATCCACGATGAGCTCGCCGGAGGTGTTGCCGCTGTAGAGGTTGAATTGCGAATGCTGTCGCTTGAAGACCTTGTACTTCAACGCCTGGCCAACCGCCGCCGTTGCGTGACGCACTCCCAAAGACAAAAGCAATCGGACCAGCGCCGAAGTGCTCTTTGGCCCGAACCAGTCATTCACGGATATCGAGGGATTGAGCGCACGGATCTCGTGCCACCAGAACTGTGGAATGTACAAGATCTCGCCCGGCTCCAAACTATTCTCGTACAAAGTGACCGATCGAAAATCCGGATGCAAACGCGGGTCGAAGCGATCTGCGTCCACCGCGCTCTCCGTGAACTGCCGCAGCGTGGGATACATCATTCGCGATTGGCCTGGCGCAGCGAGGCGCACGAACTTCTCGCCTGCGATCTGTGCGAGAAAGTTGTCGGTAAGATCGAAGTGAAACGTGAGCTTCGTGCCCCCGAGCCGATCCACAAATTCGAGGCAATCGATGACGAGTAACCGTGCTCGCTCTTAAGCGCGGCCGGAAATGCGACATCATCGGAAGCACCGGGAAAACGCGAGGTCTGCATTTCGTACAGGTAGCAAGGCTTCGTGCGTTGTGGCGACTGGATCAGCGCCACGAACTCTCGCATCGACATGTCGTGAACATATTCATCGACCGGGAGTGACAGCAGGCCGCCCTCCGTAAGATTGACGCCCGCACGAACTGGAACGTCCGCGTAGCGAGTGGCGAAGTATTCGAAGC
>JBBRGM010000172.1:0-8796 GCA_038240725.1 Burkholderiales bacterium
CAAGGTGCTATTGCGGCGCGCGGCGCGTTCGTTCAGCCCGAGAGAGCGCGTCGAGCGCGCGCGATGCGCCACCGCCGAAGCCGAGGTGGCGCTTGCCTCGCGCGACCTCGGATGGCCTACGCGCGCGCTCGAGGAAGCCCGGCGTACGTTCGGCGCGCTGGGCGATCACGACAATGGACTGCACGCCGCCATCCTGCAGATCCGCCGGCTGCTCTTGCTCGGCCAGGTGACCGAAGCTAGCGACGCGCTCGACAAGCTCGACCTGCGCGCGGCTGCGGCAATGCTGACCGCAAGAGGCGAGCTTGTCGCGTTCGAGATCGCGCTGCGCCACGGCCATGCCGCACCGGCCGGAGCTGCGCTTGGCCGCGCACGCGCCGCGGCGGATCGTTCGGGCATCGAAGCGCTCTGCGCCGAAGTCGCGCGAGCCGAGTGTACATTCGCGCTGCCGGTGGCACGGCTCATCGCGAGGGGCGAGGAACGACCGCTCGTGCTGGCGGAAGTCGAGACGGTGCTCGCCTCGCAGCACCTGATCGTGGACGCGTGTCGGCGAGCCGCACGATCGGACCGGCGTGAAGTGCACCTCGCCCGACGCCCAGTTCTGTTTGCACTCCTGCGCTTGTTGGCCGAAGCGTGGCCCGGCGAGGCGACCCGCGAGATTTTGTGCGAGCGCGCGTTCGGTGCGCGCCGCATCAACGAGTCGCATCGCGCCCGGCTTCGCGTCGAGCTCGGCCGCCTGCGCAAGGAGCTTCACTCGCTGGCCGACGTGCGGGCGACGCCGGGTGGCTTCGCTCTCCGGCCCCGGTCGGGCGAAGTGCTGGTGCTGGCGCCGCCGATCGAGACCCCGGACGCTGCGGTGCTCGCGCTTTTGGCCGATGGCGAAGCGTGGTCCACGTCAGCGCTTGCCTTGGCGCTCGGCTCGAGCCAGCGAACGGTGCAGCGCGCGCTCAGTGCTCTCGAGGCGTCCGGCAAGGTGCGCACGCTCGGTCGCGGCCGGGCCCGCCGGTGGCTTTCCGCACCAATCGGCGGATTCGCGACGACGTTGTTACTCCCTGCGCCGCCCGGCATCCGCTAATCTGATTGCAACAAGCAAAAAAGGAAAAGCACATGGATCGAACGAGAGACTACGACGCAGCGACCGGCGTGCAGGCAGCCGAGATTGTCCGCGAATACGGCCCGTTTTCGGATGCCGCACAAGTGCACGGCGTGACGTTCGACGGTACGCATGTCTGGTTCGCCGCAGGCGACGCGCTCCGCGCGTTCGATCCGTCGAGCGGCCAAGCCGTGCGCGCCATCGACGTCGCATCCGACGCCGGCACGGCGTTCGACGGGCGCTACTTCTATCAGCTTGCTGGCGATCGCATTCAAAAACTCGACCCCGCAACGGGGGAGGTGATCGCGACTCTTCCGGCGCCCGGGGAGGGTCACGACTCGGGCCTGACGTGGGCCGAGGGCACGCTCTGGGTCGGACAGTACCGCGATCGCAAGATCCATCAGATCGATCCCGAGACGGGAGAGATCTTGCGCACGATCGAGTCGAACCGCTTCGTTACCGGCGTGACGTGGGTCGACGGCGAGTTCTGGCATGGCACATGGGAAGGCGACCAGAGTGATATCCGGCGCATCGACCCCGAAAGCGGCAAGGTTCTCGCGCGGCTCACGATGCCCGAAGGCGTCGGGGTGTCAGGTCTTGAGTCCGACGGCGCCGACCTGTTTTACGCGGGCGGCGGTGCGAGCGGCAAAGTGCGCGCCGTGCGGCGCCCCAAGCGCAAGCGTTGAGGTTATGGCGCGCAGCGTCGCGCGAGTGGATTAGCGCAGCGGCATGGAACAGATGGATTGAATGCAAATTCGTACGCCCGCCATCTGCGTACGCGAACGGTGGCTGATAACTACGTTGCTGATGCGCAGCGCGGTCAACGTTGCACCGGAAGATCGCAATCACATCACCATGCAGACCGATGACAACGGCTGGGCTTCGCGCGTGGCGGATCATTTCTCGCCGCACGGATGCACGGTGCAAGACCTGCCCCGACTCGTTCGCTCTTATGCGGTACTCGACGCCGGTTCATTCGAAAATCGAAAGGCGCGTCGACCATGCTTGGCGATTTCTCTTCCGCGCCACATGAGGCTAAATGCGCCAAGCCCTATGAGGAACAGCGGCAAGGTGGCGGGTTCTGGCACCGGCGAAGCTGCGACGATGACGTCAGAGCGTAGTCTGGGGCCATCGGCAGCAAGCCCCAAGCTCATGGAAACGGTTCCAGTAATAGAGGTCGGGGTGAAGCTCAGATCGGGGCCGACCAGGGAGAATCCCTGGACGAATTCATCCACGTCACTTGCAGCACGGTTGAATGTGACGCCGGCGACGTCGCGCGGTTGACCGCCGGACGAAAAGTTCAGCCCCGACAAAGTAAACGACGCGTCTTGCAGTTCACCCGGCAGTCCTCCGACGAAAAAAAACACGTCGACGCTGTCGTCATCGACCCACGTCACAGAGAACTCACCATTCACGCCGCCGCCATCCGAAAAGAAGTTGTCCGTGCTTGCGTTGGTGTCGGCAACGCCACTAAAAGGCCCATAAGTGATCCCGTCGATGGTCAAGCTCGCTTCGAACGTGTCTCCGATAATGGACGCGGCGTTCACACTGATTGCGGCACACAATAACGCACCAACCACACCTGCTTGAGCAAGATGTTTGAAACGCATACTAGAGGTCTCCTGGGAGTGGCAACACCGTTAGCAAGATAACGCGAAACAGTCTATTCGAGAAACGAAGCTCTCGAATAGTAGGCCCTGTGTAGCTCTAATACAAATGTATGTCATGGCCTGTGAGTCTTCGAGCGAGCTGCTTGTGGCGCTGCGCTTGTGGCAATGAACGACCTCATATCCCAAGACCTGACCCTGCATCGTAGCTGCCATATAGTGACCCGCTCAGAGCGGGCGTTCGAAGATGCATGCAAGGTACTTCCCAGGGCGCCTTGCTGCCGCTCGAGCCGTGGTTTCTTGAAATGATCGGACGCGAAAGTGGGCGTGACGACGTGAGTTTTTCAGCGTTCGAGTTACAGAGCAGAGCGGTCTTAGGGGTGCGACCAGGGCCTAATCCTTCACTTCCTTTAGTTTCGCAGCGACATGACGATGCCGAACAATGATCTGCCGACACTGAAGGTGAGACAGCAGCATCCGGGGTCAGACCTTGAATTGCACATGCTACTCTGTCCGGCTCACTTGGCCATGGACTCGAGGTAGGCGATGATCTGCTGAATCTGCTTTGCGCGGACGCCCGCGGGGAGCTGATAGCCGCTCCCGCTCTCGTAGTCGGGCATCTTGCTCGTCTCACGCACGGATTTTGGGCTCGAGATCCATTTGGCGAGCCATTGCTTCTTCCAGTACCGCGTAACGCTCACGGGGCGATTCAGCTCGATGCCCGACGTTTGTCCGCCCTCGCCGTTTAGCGTGTGGCAGCCGAGACAGGTCTTGCGGAACAGGGCGAAGCCTTCCTTCGCATCCTGCTTCGCCGTTGTCGGCGGGGCGAGCTCCACCGCCTTGTCGGCAAAGCGCACGAGATCCACCGTCGTGAGCTGGTACGGCCAGTAGTTCGGGCCCTGCGCCATCAGGACCGCGTCGCCCAGATTCTTCCATACGAGATAAAAGGGGCCTAGCTCGACGGGCTTGTTCTCGTGGATTTTCGAGAACACCGTAAAGTCTTTCGCGCCGGGGACTGCGATCGCGAGGTAAGCCTCGTGCTTGTTGAACTCGCTCACGGGGACGATCGGTTGGTAGCCGTCCGCGCAGGTGAAGAGAATGTCCTCGGATTTCCGCCAGTCTTTCCCATAAGCCGCGTCCATCACGGCGTTGAACGAAATCACTTCGTAAGTGCGCTTCTCGCCGTTCTGAAACTCGAAGACTTCGAGCTTCTGCGGCTTCGCCTTCGCGGTGAGCTCGTCGAGCGTGAACTGCCCGACGTCCTTTCCTCCCTTGAAGAATTTCAGCGTGCGAAGCTCATCGGCGCTTGCAGTAGAGTTAGCGAAACAGAGGACGAGAGCAACCAGAACGGCGCGCGAGATCAACCGTGGCATGCGGACTCCTTGGTGAAGGCTCGCCTAAAGTCTACCGGAAACGTGCCACATGCTATCGCGCTAGTCGATCTTCGGACCGTGCATAACCAGTACTTCGCCGGCTCGGCTGGATCGATATCTAAAGGCAATTTTATGCTAACGCGCCGCTTCAACGCCTCGATGAAAGTCAGTTGCGCTAGTCAGATGTCATTGCCTGTTGCGGTCACGGCCGGCGCCGGATTTGTAGCCGCATATCTCCTGCGGCAGGCGCCTGACCGACATGCTTCTACGATACTGCGCCGCGTTTGTTGCAGCGTACTTCGCGGACGAGCTGAATGCGGTTTTTTCGGTGGATATTCAATCGCATCTTTGACGGCTTGCGCAAGGGCGTCTCAGAGTAGGACTCGGCGTTCGACGTTCCACGTTCCACGTTCCACGTTCCACTATGATATGTCCGCTACCTACAAGCGAAATGCAGAAGCTGCATCACCCAGCGATGCAGCCACTACTTCTAGTCCACGCGCCGCGTCGGCGACGACCGTGACCGCACTGCTGTTCGCTTCGGCCATCTGTGCAATGGTCTCTACGTTGAGCGCAATCTGACTGCTTGCGCTGCGCTGTTCCTTGAGCGCGAGGGCAATGTCGTCCATAGAGGTCAATAGCGCTCCGGTAGTACCCTGGATGGCTTCGATTGCGTGCGCCGCTTTTCGGGCCATTGCAACACCATCGGTCGCGCGGCGATTGCCTTGCCCCATGGACGCGATCGCCTCTTCGCTGCCGGTCTGGATGGCGTTGGTCATGTCCGTGATTTCTCGCGTCAGCACCGCGGTTCGGTCAGCAAGTTTGCGAACTTCGTCGGCTACCACGGCGAAGCCGCGCCCCTGTTCGCCCGCGCGAGCCGCCTCGATTGCCGCATTCAAAGCGAGCAGATTAGTTTGATTGGCAATGTCGTTGATGGTATTCACCACGATAGAGATGCGCTCCGAACGCTCGCCCAGCGACACCACGCTTGCGGTCGTGTCATGCATCATGTCGGCGATCCCTTGCATCTCCGAGCTCGTTCCGGACACTATTTTGTTTCCCTCTTCGGACAGGCTCTGTGCGTTTTTCGCCGTGTGATTTGCTTCTTCTGCACGATCGAAGACTTGAGAAATGCTCACAGTAAGCTCTTCCACTGTGGCTGCCACGGCGGCGGCCGCTTCACTCTGCTGCAACGATCCCGTAGCCACTTGTCCGGAGGATGTGGACAGTTGCACCGCGGCATCCTTCAGCTTTTTAGTGCTGGTCTGCACGTGCCCGACCAGCTTTCGTAACTGCTCCTGCATAAGCTTCATATTGGCCATCATGCTGAATGTATCGCCCTGCTTGACTTGTACCGGGTGCGACAAATCCCCGCTGGCGATGTGCTGCGCGATCGAGACACAATCCTGCGGTTCGCCGCCGAGTTGCCGCAGCAGAAGTCTGATGATCGAGTAGCACACGCCCAGGAGCACAACGGTTCCGAGGGCGGCCAGTCCGATGTAGAACGCGGCGGTCGACCGATAGATGGCTTCCGCGCGCGCTGTGTCGGCGTTAATCTGCGCCTGCGTTTGCTGTTCAACTTTCCCAACAAGATCCTTCATTCCCTGGCTGGTAGCTCGGTCCATACCTTTGACCGATCCATCTACGATATGCCCGGCGTCGCGGTTTTTGTTGTCGAAGTTCTGCAGCGCTTGCCGATATTTTGCCCCCAGCTCGGCATGGCTTTTCAGCAGGATCGCGATATGCTGCGTGTCGAGGCCAAGTTTACTCATCAGCAGCCGAGCCGCGCTCAGGGAGGTTTGTGCCTTGCGCTCTTCCTCGGAGAACTGCGCGAGATATTTCTCGTAGGCAGCCGGGTCATTGCCTCGTAGCAGAATGTTCTTCCATTCTTGCACCTGGGTCTTGAATTGGACGTGTGCGGTCTCGACCGCCACCACAGTTTCGCGCGCAGTTGCGGCGTTGGACAGAATGGTGGCGAGCTCCTGTTTTTGGAAGTACATACCGTAGACGCCACCGGCTGCGAGAGTCACGAGGAGAAGTGACGAAAGCCCCGCCAGGAGGAGCAAGCGAGTGCGAGTTCTCATTTGATTGAGCATGATGGACGCTTACTCGGTGTGGGAAGCCGGCAATCCGGCGGCATTCGATCCGTGCCCGTCCTCGGCTGCTTTCGGAGCACCAAACCTCGCGGAGCAAGGACGTGCTCAGATGGTATTCGGTTAATCGACCAAATTCTTTAGTGCGATGCGTTCAATTGCGGGCCACTCCAGCCCCGTCGGAAATCAGAGCGGGATAAGCAAAGTAGCGGGGTCGTGCCTATACTCTACTGTTCTCTATCGCCATGCGTGCCACCTCGGCTAGATTACGGTGCTGGCGCCACGAAGTATGGTCCCGACCCCAGATCGAGTCACGTCGCCATTCTAATTTGCTGAGTCTGCTTTGCGCGGACGCCCGTCGGGAGCTGATAGACGTTGTCGCTCTGGTAGTCGGGTATCCTGATCGTAAATTCCTTTTCCGACCTGTGACTGCGCGAGATCTGTCGAATAGCTCTCCGTTTTCCGACATATCGTCTTGCTACGTCGATCACGTCGACAGATAAAGCTCTGACCCGTCTTCGATCCGATCCAGCGCACCACCGACACATCAGCTAGTCGGTCGGGGCGTGCGACTTAAGTACTATGGCCACGTCATCGCGCTTGGCCGAGGATCGCGGTGCAGTGTCGCTTGCCCCGCTGGACCAATTCCACGTGCAAGTGGGCTTCAACGTTTCCAACACTTCAGTAGAGAAAGGCATGAAGACCAACTCGTCGATCTTGGCAACATTGCTGCTGGGCGGACTGCTGGCGGTCGCGCAAAGCGCATTCGCGCAGGCGCCGACCTGTAACCAGGTGCTTACGCAGGACTGCCTTTACTTCCCCAGCACACGGTACGAGTTCACCGAGCTCGAGCGCCTCGCTACCTATCAAGATGCCGCCGGCGTGTCGCGCACCGTGAAAGTACTGCTGCGTATTCCGACCGCCGCACCGCTGCCGATGCCGGTGGTGATCTGGTCCCACGGCGGCGCCGACGGCAAAGATAACCCGCGCAACAGTTTGGCCGAATGGGGCATTGCCACTGCCGAGGCCGGATACTTGACCGTCAGCATCGCGCACACGCCGCGCGCGATCGATAGTCGGCGCCAGTTGTGCCAGGCGCTGCTGCCACCGTTGGACGATGCGACGTGTCAGGTGTTCAAGTATCTCAACTGGGATCGACCCCACGATATCCGCGCCGTGATAGATGAACTGCAGGCGCTGGCGCAGGGACAACTCAGCGGCCAGATCGATGTGCTGAAGATCGCGGTGGGCGGGCATTCGGCCGGCTCCGGCGGGGCGCTTATGATCGGAGGCGCGCTGCGCCGCTTCAGTGGCGACCCCGTGGACTTGTCCGATCCGAGGCCAATTGCCTTCCTTGCTTTTTCGCCGCAGCAACCCGGCAGCGATGGCTTTTTCGATACCAGTTTCGACAATGCCGAGCACTCTTGGAAACATATCGCGCGGCCCACTCTGGTCGTGACCGGCGACGGCGACAGCACGTGCAACCCGGGCGTTGAACCCGGCAGCTGCATTGGGGACACACCTTTCGGACGGCGTATCGCCTTCGAGCGGATGCCGCGCGACGACAAGTATCACCTCTACGTTCACGACGAACAGGCATTCCATACGCTGTTCGAACTGAGCACCGACAAGTGCTCGCAGCCGCGCATCAACGTGAACCAGGCGAAATGCGACGAGATCGCGCGCTGGCTCAAGTCGACCGCGCTGGCATTCCTCGACGCACAGGTGCGCAATGACCCGTTCGCGTTACTGTGGTTGAGGACTGACAACATCGCTGCTGCGAGCAGAGACATCGCCGAGTGGCAGATCAAGTAGTCGCAAACGCTGCGTTGTACATTTCGCGCTACCGTTTCCAAGCGGCGCCAAGGAAACTATCGCCATCATCGCATCGGCTATCCAATGCGCGACGAGCGTACCAACAGCATTGGCATGCTTTAGAAAGTTCTGTCCGCTCCCTCTGGCAGATGCATTCGCGTTCGCTAAGCGACGCAATCTTGCAGACGATGAACATGGCGCCGCTCGCTCTTTGCAAGTCGACGAGTCCATGAATGTCGCAGACGGCGCCGCTCATAATGCCAGCGATGATTTTCTTCTCTCCGGCGATCGGGGGCCGCCCGTTTACCGATGACGATTGAATAGTCGGAACTGTTATCCTTCCGAATCATCGATTGGTCGGAGTCGTGAAGGAATCGTTTGCAACCGACCGGCCGCACGATGCGCGACGTTGATCTGGAAGAACCGATAAGAGGGAGACCGATGATGTGCGACAGACTTGAACATGCACCAGGCTGCGGCGGTTCAGGCCGCCGGAATTTTCTCAAGGCGACGGGGGCTGCGACCGCGCTTGGGCTTGTCGGCGTCACTCTTTTTGCGCGGTTGGCCCTCGGCGATGCGCTGACCAGGGCGCAACGCGACCAGATGACGCCGGAGCAGATCATCGAGGCCATGGAGAAGGGCAACAAGCGCTTTCGCAACGGCGAGAGGAAAGATCGCAATTACCTGAGAGAACAGAAGGCGAGCGCCAAGGGACAGTATCCCGCGGCGGTGCTTCTCACCTGTATCGACTCACGCGCGCCGGCGGAAGTGATCATGGACTTGGGCATCGGCGATGTTTTCAATTGCCGGGTAGCGGG
>JBBRGM010000173.1:0-8757 GCA_038240725.1 Burkholderiales bacterium
CATTTCCGAGCGCCGCAGTTCGATCATCATTGAGCAAGGTCAGCGCGACGCTATGCGGCACCTGCGCTCCACCGACCTTGTGTGCCAGCCAAATGCCAAGGCCTAGCGCGCGCAATCCGCCCGACGCCCGAGCCTCGCTGATCAGCCGCATCCAATCTAGGCGCGACCCGAACGCCCAAATGAACGCAGCCACATCGCTGATCCATTTCAAAGAACTCCAACAGTGACGGCAGGCGTGGCCGCACAACATAAGCATAGAATCCTCGAGGCCAAACTGGCGCACCGTTCGGCCCCCAACGGATACGCATGTCGTGCGATTCCATATCGCTTCATGGTCTAGCGGGAAAGCCAGCCACTTCTTAGCGAAACGCCATTGGAGATCGACTTGGAAGCCTTCGTTAGCGCTGATGAAGTCTAGCTCGTGTCCGAACTGTATATATGACTGCACCCAATCGGGATGGTGAGCGAGGCTAAATCCTAAGTCCGCCAGCGCGCGCCGTGCGCGGTCGATGTCGGGCTCTTGGATGAGCAAGTCCAGGTCCGCGAATTCGCGCAGTGACACATCGGCAAACGCTGTGACCGCGAGCATCGGTTTCTTGAATGGGATTACTGCGATCTCGCTTCGTTCAAACTCATCGAGGATAGTGAGCAATTCTCCTAGCAGGTAGAGATTGTGGTTAGCTGACGCACGGAACATGGTGGCCAATGCAGCCATTGCGCGGGACGATACTGCGCCTGCGGGGCTTCGTAAGTTGAAATAGAGTAGTGACGCTTCACTTCTTCGACTTCAGCTTGGTTCGTACGCCGGTCGCGAACTGCGCCCAATCCATCATCAAAGCACGCCGTTTCTCCAACAACTCGCCCCGCCGGTATGCCGCCTCGACAGCATTTCCAACGACGTGCGCAAGCGCTTTTTCTACTATGAAGTTTTGATAAGCGGTTTTTTCCGCAGCCCAATCCCTAAATGAGCTGCGAAATCCATGGACCGTGATGTCGCCGCGGTTCATGCGCTTTAGAACCTTCGCCATCGCCATGTTGCTCATCGGGTGACCAGGCTTCAAGCCAGCGAACAGATACGGTCCCTTCGGCTGAGCACGCACCAGTTCAATCGCCGGAGGTGCTAACGGGACACTATGCTCAATGCCCGCCTTCATTCGGCTCGCGGGTATAGTCCACAAACCGATCTTCAAGTCGAATTCTTGCACTCCAGCTCCAAGGACTTCTCCGGTCCGGGCTGCCGTCAATATAGTAAATTGAAGAGCTTCAGCACCAGTGCCTTTCTGCTGACGCAGCTGCCGCATGAATGCCGGCACGTCGTCATAAGGTAATGCAGCATGGTGCTTTACACGCTGCTTCTTCTTCAAAGTCGGCAATAGGCTATCCAGATGACCGCGCCAACGTGCTGGATTCTCGCCGTGCCGATAATCTCGTGCCTTGGCCCAATCAAGTACGGCCTCCATCCTTGCGCGCAATCGAGCCGCAGTCTCAGGCTTGCTGTTCCAGACAGGTTCTAGGACGGCGAGGATTGATGCCGTATCGATCTGCTGGACGCCCATCTCCCCAATAAATGGGGCAGCGTACGTGGCTAACGTATTGGTCCACTGGGCCGCATGTTTGGCATTTTTCCAATCGGGGCGCTTGGCTGCGATGCATAGCTTTGCGGCGCTATTGAACGTAACGCTACGAGCTTTATCGAGTGCGGTTTCAATTGCATCCGTGTTTCGGGCCTCAAGTGGATCAATCCCTTGATAGAGAAGCTGACGTAGACCAGCCGCTTTTTCGCGGGCATCCTTAAGCGGTAGATTGTTTAGACTGCCAAGGCCCATTTCCGGCGTCGTACCGGTGCCGCGGCGTTTGTAGATGAATAGCCAGCTCTTCGATCCGCTTTGGCCAACTTGGAGATACAGGTTGCCCCCATCCGAGTAGTAGTTTGGCGCTTTCACGTTGGCTACGAATTTTGCGGAAAGCTTGTGAAGCTGTCGCATTAGCGCTACCCCCCTTTTCACCCCGTTCGATGAGCTGGATGTTCGTGGACGGGGTGAGACTTGTCAAGACGACAAGTGCAATATTGCAAGGGGGCACGCCTGCAGGAATGAACAGCGTTGAACTTCATTGGATGACAGGTAGGCGGACACCCCCTCCGCCACCGGGATATGTAACTCCGCCACCGGGAAATGTAATTACCGAGGAAATGTAACTACCGAGCCGGAATGCTTTAATCCGCCCGTCTCGTTATTGCAAGGTGCGCGGTAACTATTACATGGTGCGCGGTCGCGCACACCGCTCATCGAACCGCTCGGTTCGATCTCACCTCTCGACGGTGCTTTGTGTACGCGATCCGATAGGGCTGGACTCGCTATCGCGCACCGGAAGCGAGAAAACCCCCGTCGACCGGAATCACAATTCCCGTCACGTACGCGGCGCCGTCTGATGCCAGATACGCGACGGCCGCGGCGACCTCTTCGGGAGTGCCGTAGCGCTTCATCGGTATCGCGTCGGTGTAGCTCTGCCGGAATTCCGGCGAATGCAATACCTTCGTCATCGGCGTGTCGACCGGTCCCGGCGCAATCGCATTTGCGGTGATGCCGTGCTCGGCGAGCTCGACTGCCATCTGACGCGTCAATCCGATCACCGCTGCTTTCGATGTGCCGTAGCCGGTGCGCCCGGTGCCGACTGCGCGCATACCGGCAACGGATGAGATGTTGATGATGCGTCCCCAGCGCTCGCGCATCATCAGCCGTGCACCGTGCTGCGCGCACAACAGCACGCCGGTCAAGTTGATGTCGAGATGCAGTTTCCAGCTGTCGAGCGGAAAGTCGACGAACGAAAACGTCTTCGCCACCCCGGCGTTGTTGACGACGATGTCGCAGCGGCCCCATTGCCGCTCGATGGATGCGAAGGCTGCAGCAACGGATGCCGCGTCACCGACGTCCAGATGCAACGCCGCTGCCGCGAATCCGGCACTCGTCAACGCCTCCGCTGTCGAGCGCGCTTGCGCATCGTCGATGTCGGCAATAAGCACATACATGCCATCGCGAGCGAGCTTGTCAGCGATAGCGGCGCCGATGCCTTTTGCAGCGCCGGTGATGAGCGCGATGCGCTTCGGCGGATTCTGAGATGACATGGTCACACCTTCGTCGAGACCGACCTTGAAGACTTTATGCGAGCGGCCCTGAATACTTCTCGAGCAATGCCCACGCTTCCGGACCGTAGGTCGTTTTCCACTCTTTGTAATAGCCCGTACTCGACAACACCGCACGAAATTTCGCGGGATCGGTGCGATTGAACACCATGCCTAGCTTCTTCAGCTTCGCTTCCGCATTTGCGTTGAGCGAAACGAGATCCTCACGCTCCTTCAGTGCCGCTGCATTGATGTTGCGCGCGACGATCTCCTGCAGCGGCGCCGGCAGCTTGGCCCACGCACGACCGTTGATCAAAAAGAAATAGCCATCCCACATGTGATTGGTGATGGAAACGTATTTCTGCACTTCGTAGAGCTTGGCGATGTCGATCAGCTGCAGCGCGTTTTCCTGGCCGTCGACGATCTTGGTCTGCAGAGCGGAATACACTTCGTTGAAGTTGATCGACGTCGGCGACGCGCCGATCGACTTGAACAGCGACGTCCACTGCGGGCTCACCGGAACGCGGATCTTGAAGCCTTTCAAATCGTCGGGCACATTGATCGGATGTGTGCTGCTGGTGATCTGGCGAAAGCCGTTGTCCCACATCTTGTCGAGCGCGTGCAGCCCGAGCTTTTCGATCACGCCGCGCAGATGTTTGCCCATGTCGCCATCGATCGCGTCCCACACATGCTTGTAATCGGGAAACGCGTAACCGACCCCGTACAACGAAGTCGGTTTCGACAAGGTCGACAGGATATTACCCGAGAGCGTGAACATCTCCAGCGCACCGGAGCGCAACTGCGACAGCATGTCGGTATCGCCGCCGAGCTGGTTGTTGGAGAACACACGAATCTCGACTTTGCCGCCGGTTTCTTCCAGCGTTTTCGCCGCGGCTTCCTGCATGCGCACGGTGAGCGGGTGCGTGGCCGGCACGTTGTTGGCGTACTTGTATACGAATTCCGCCGCACTCGCGCGCTGCGGCAAGCCGCTTAAAGCCCCGAATGAAAGTGCTGCCGCACCGCGCACGAACGCGCGTCTGTTGATCGTCGACATCGTGATCTCCTCGCCCTTAATTTATGTTGTGCATGTGCGGCAGCATGTCGCCCGGACGCTCTAGCTCTCTATTACTGCTTCAGAAATCCGATCGAAATCCAAGGCACCGCCGCGACGATCAGCAAGCCGACGACGAGCGCCAGCAGATAACCGATGATCGGTCTAATGCCTTCGTCGGGGCGCACGCGACCGACGGCGCACGCTGCATAGTAGCCGACGCCGAAGGGCGGTGCGAACAGACCGATGCCCATCGCGAGAATGACGACCATCGCGTAGTGAATTTCGTGGACGCCGACCTGCCGCGCGATCGGAAACAGCAGCGGCCCGAACAGCACGATCGCCGGTATCCCTTCCAGCACGCTGCCCAGAACGATGAACACCACAATCGACACGGCGAGAAAGCCCAATGGGCCGCCAGGCAAATTCGCCATCACACGCGTCAGCTCCTGCGAGAAACCGGATTGCGTCAGCGACCACGCCATTGCGGTCGCCGCGCCGATGATCAGCAGAATCGCCCCGGACAATGCCGCTGTCTCGATGAGCATGGGCAGCAATCGGCGCCAATCGAACTGTCGGTAGATGATCAATCCCGCGAGCACTGCGTAGACGATGCCGATGGTCGAGACTTCCGTCGCAGTCGCGACGCCTCGCACGACCGCGGCGCGGATGACGAACGGCAGCGCGACCGCCGGCAGCGCAACGATCAGACTGCGCGCAATCTCGCGCCTGGTTGCACGGCGCACGCGCGAAAGATCTTCGTGGCGGTAGCGATACCACACGACACAACAAAGCGCGAGGGCGAGCACCACCGCCGGCAACAGGCCGCCGGTAAACAATGCTGCAATCGAGATGCCGGTAACCGAACCGATCGTGATCAGTACCAGGCTGGGCGGAATGGTTTCGGTCTGCGCGCCGGTCGCAGCCAGCAGCGCGACGAGATCGCCGCGTTTCGCGCCCCGCGCCTGCATCTCGGGAAACAGTACCGGCGCGACCGCTGCCATGTCCGCGGCCTTCGAGCCGGAAATGCCCGACACCAGATACATCGAGCCGACCAGCACGTACGACAATCCGCCGCGCACGTGGCCAAGCAGATTGCCGAGAAACGCGACCATCGCGCGCGCCATGCCGGTCATCTCGATCAGCAAGCCGAGAAAGACGAACAACGGAACCGACAGCAGAATCAGATGCGACATGCCTTCGTCCATGCGCCCGACAACGACCGGCATCGGCACGTCGGTGGTGATCGCGAGATAGCCGAACGTCGCGAGCCCGAAGGAGAACGCAATCGGTACGCCGGCGAATACATTCAGCGAGACGATGCCGACGAAGAAGATCAGCAAATTGATGTTGCCGAGATCCTTCAGCAGCGGCGTCAGACCGATCATCGCGCCGATTAGAGCAGCGACGAGCACGATGGCGACGATCGCCAGCCGCAAGCTGCCGACGCGAAGCAGCCGAAGCAGGGCAGTGACGATCATCAGCGCGCTGCCGATCGGCAGTGCCGCTGCACGCCAAGCGTTGGAGATGTCGAGTGCCGGGGTCGAGATTACCGCTTCGTCGTGCGCAAAATCGTAAGCCGGCACGATGATCAACAAGAGAAATGCTAGCGATGCAACCAGCGCGAACACATCGAGAAACGCACGCACGTTCGGGTTGACCATGCCGACGATCGCGGTCATCCGCATGTGCTCGTCACGCCGCAGGGCAACCACCGCGCCGAGCATCGCGAGCCAGAGAAACAAGATCGATGCGAGCTCGTCGGACCACAGAATCGGCTGCTGAAACACGTAGCGTGAGACGACACCCGCGAACAGAATGACGATCTCCGCCACGACGAGTATCGCGACCGTGCACTCGCTGATCCTGCCGACCGTGTTGTCGATTGCCGCGGCTGCCCGTTGCATCGGACTTGCGCCCGCCGCCGCGCTTGCTTGCTTCACCGGTCTCCCGCCCTGTGTATGCGCTACCTGAACGTCGGACCGGTCCTGCGAGCCGGCGTCGGTGCGCTGATTATTCGTGCTGCCGGATAGTATCGCAGCAATGCGCTGCTGTAGTCCGGGATGCTGGATTGCTCCAGGGCACCCGCGTGCTAACCAAATTTCTCGCTATTGCGCGCTCCTCAGTGCATTTCTACTTCTGTTCACTGGGCGCAACGACGATCGTCCCGCTTGGGCCCATGCCGGAGATCTGTACGATCGCCTCTTCGTCTTTGGCGCCGTCATAATGAATTTCATGCGGGGCATGGACTGCGAATCCGCCGGCGCGCACGGGCACCGTGCTATCCGGATCGAACTTGTCGCCAGTGCCGGCCCACCATGTGCCCTTGACGACTGTGACGTAGCGCGTTTCCGGATGCCAATGCGGACGGCTCATCGTGTGCGGCGCGAACTTCGCACGAATGACGTAGATCCCCGCCTCGCGCGGATTGCCGGCGAGCACCACGAATTTCACGCCGGGCAGTCCCGGGTAATCTTGCCAGGCAAGGCGGTCCGCATCGACGATCTCGATTGCCTGGTCAGCGCTCGTTTTGGCTGCACCGCTAAGGAGTGCGGCAATCGTCAGACTGAGTGCAATGGTTTTTTTCATCAATGTCCTTTTTCCTGGGGCAGCCGTGCGCCTTTCGCTTCACATCGCGCTGCCCCCGTCCACGTTGTAGACGTGGCCGGTTACGAACGACGCTGCGTCTGACGCGAGAAACGCAACCAGCGACGCAATCTCGTGCGGCTGCGCCACGCGACCGAGCGGCGTCATCGCAATCACGCGATCCAGCGTTCCAGGCGCGAGTGTGTGCAGCTGGCGCTCGACCAGCGCCGTCATGGTTAAGCTGGGGGCCACTGCATTCACGCGAACGCCGGACTTGGCAAACTCCCGCGCGAGCGCTTTCGTCAATGCGATCACGGCACCTTTGGAGGTCGAGTATGCCGCGGTGCCGAGCAAGCCGCCGCCGCGCTGGCCGGCGACCGAGCTCACGTTTACGATCGCGCCTTTTTCCTGTCGCAGCATGATCGGCATGACTGCGCGGCAGCAGATCCACACGCCGGTCGTGTTGACGCGCATCACGCGCTCATACTCTTCCAGGCTCAGCTCGAGAAATGGCCGTGAGCTCTCGATACCGGCGTTGTTTACCAGCACGTCGATGCGGCCGTACGACGACGTAATGCGCTCGACCATCGCCGCTGCGCTGTCGGCGCTGGTGACATCCAGCAGCATTGCGTCGGCCGCCAAGCCTTCCGCCTGCATCCGCTTGGCGGTTTCCTCTGCTGCATCGAGTCGCAGGTCCGCGACGATTGCGCGAAAGCCGCGTCCCGCGAGCGCACGTGCGCTTGCTTCTCCGATGCCGCCGGCGCTGCCGGTCACGATAGCCGTTGGCATGTCCGATTTCATAGCAATCCTATTCATTTGCAGCAAGTGGTGTCGCCGATTCTACTTCCGACCAGGCAGTGTCGCGCAAGCCTTAGCTTGCGCGACGCGTTCGATGTTTCTCGGCGACACCCGTTCGATGTTTCCCCGCGAAGCGCGTTCGATATTTCCCCGCGAAGCCCGTTCGATATTTTCAGCGAAGCCCTGGGCTGCATTCGCTCGCCACCGCCCGGCGTCGTCCGGGCCATTCGTGTGCAGCGCGGCAAAACGGCCCCGTATGCGCCTCTGGTAGTATGAACACGATGCCTGCGGACAATACCTTACAGAGCTTCGCAGATCGCTTGCCCGCGCCGTTCTGCCTCGCGGGGATTGCCGATTGGGTCCGCTGTTAGTTTGGCCTAGCCCGTGCTTGCCCTAGCCGTTTTAGTTGCACGCCTGCCTTGAACTTCCTGCCTGTTTCCTCCACCTAAAGCTTTGCCGACTGCGTTCGTGATTACAGACGCCACCGCGAGCCGCACAAGCTTTCACATCGATTCAGAGCTGCGGCGATAGCCGCCGCACTCCCCCCATTCGCTTCAACGACGGAGGTCCTTTCATGGCTTCTTTGCAAGACATCGCACGTCACGGCCAATCGATCTGGCTCGATTTCATCGATCGTAATCTGGTCACCAACGGGGGCTTGCAGCGTCTCGTGGACAGCGGAGTCACCGGTGTGACGACCAATCCGACCATTTTTCATAAGGCCATTACCGCGGGCGACGATTACGACGAAGCGATTCGCGATCTACTCGAGCAAAATCACGATATCGACCCACAGGAGCTATGCGAGGCGCTGATGGTCGGCGACGTGCAGATGGCGGCGGACGTACTGCGCACGGTATATGACCGGACCCAGGGCCGCGACGGTTACGTCAGCCTGGAAGTGCCGCCGGATGTAGCGTTCAGTGTCGAGCGCACGCTCAGCGCCGCCAATCGTCTACGCGCGGCGGTTGCGCGCCCCAATGTAATGATCAAAGTGCCCGGCACCGCCGAGGGTGTGAAGGCGTTCGAGCGCCTGACCGCGGATGGCTTCAACGTCAACGTGACGCTGTTGTTCGGTGTGAGCAGGTACGAAGAAGTCGTGCGCGCGTGGGCGCGTGGGTTGTCGCGCAACAAGAGTCCCGAAAGCATCGCTTCGGTGGCATCGTTTTTCGTGAGCCGCGTCGACAAAAAAGCCGATGCG
>JBBRGM010000174.1:0-8726 GCA_038240725.1 Burkholderiales bacterium
TCACGATTGCTCCGCCATGCGTGTTTGCCAGGTAGCTGCCTTGATGTGCAGCTCATGCTCGTCTTGCTGCGTAAGGGCGCCTTGCCGCAGCAACCGGCGTCCATTGACCCAGACGTCGGAAACGTCGCTGCGACCGGCAGCATAGACGAGGTGTGAGATCGGGTGATAGACGGGTGACATTGCGATCGACGCAAAATCGACTGCGCACAGGTCTGCGGCTTTGCCGATGGTGATTGAGCCGATGCGGCTATCGAGACCTATCGCGCGCGCGCCACCGAGCGTCGCCATGTGCAGAGCGGCGTGCGCCGGCACACTGTCCGCGCGTCCCGTACTGGCCTTGGCAAGCAGCGCAGCAAGGCGCATCTCCTCGAATAAGTCGAGGCAATTGTTGCTTGCAGCACCATCGGTCCCGAGGCCGGTATTGAGCCCCGCTTCGAGAAATCGCGACACCGGAGCGATACCGCTGGCGAGCTTCAGGTTAGAGGACGGGCAGTGTGCCGCGCTCGCGCCATGCAGCGCGAGCAGCTCGATCTCAGAATCGTCGAGATGCACTGCGTGGACAGCGACGAGGTTGCGGCGAACCAGCCCGAGGCGATGCAGGCGCTCGACCGGGCGGACACCGAAATGCTCGAGGCTCTGGCGAATCTCGTCTTCGGTCTCGTGCAGATGCAGATGAATCGGCAGCTCGAGTTCGTCTGCATACACCAGGATCTGTTGAAAGCTGCGATCGCTGACCGTGTAGGGCGCGTGCGGCGCCAACGCGTAGCTCAACGTCGGCTCATGCCGAAACTGGTCGCGCACCGCCAGCCCTTTGCGCAAATAGTCCTGCGCATCGGTTGCATAGCGAGTCGGAAACTCGATGCAGATCAACCCGAGTGCGGCGCGCATTCCGCTCTCGAGCACCGCCTGCGCGGCAGCAGCCGGGAATAGATACATGTCATTGAAACAGGTAATCCCGCCCTTGATCATCTCGGCGCAGGCGATCAGGGTGCCGTCGTAGACGAACTGTTCGGAGACATGCTTCGCTTCCGCGGGCCAGATGTGCTCATTGAGCCAACGCATCAGCGGCAGGTCGTCCGCCAAGCCGCGCATCAGCGTCATCGCGGCATGCGTATGCAGATTCACTAGTCCGGGGATCAGCGCATGCGAAGAGAGATCGACGAATTCCTTCGCAGAGTACTGCTCACGCGCGCGGTCAATGGAGAGCAAGTCGACGATCACGCCATCGCGCACCACGACGCAGTGACGCTCGAGCACCTGATTCGCCGGTTCTACCGGAACGATCCAGCGCGCGCAGATTATTTGATCGACCGCCTGTGGTGTCGTCATAAGCTCCAACAAAAAGCCCTGCTTTCGCAGGGCTTTCGTTTGCCGCGTCGCGAATGATGCGTTATTTCTGCTTCTCGGCAGTCACTGTAACTTCGACTCGCCGATCCGGTTGCAGACAGGAAATCAGCTTTTGCTTGCGCATGCCGCCGCAGCTTTCGAAGCTCGCGAATTCTTGTGTTTCGCCACGGCCGTCCGCCTTCACGCTGCCGGCCGGGACACCTTTGGCAACCAGGTATTGCTTGACCGCAATAGCGCGGCGTTTGGACAGTGTCTGGTTGTACATGCTGCTGCCGATGGGGTCGGCAAACCCGACGCAAAGGATGTCACCGTAGGTCACGCCTTTCAGCTGCGTGACCAAATCATCCAACTTCTTGCTGGAGTCGGCGCGGATCGAATGTTTATCGAAATCAAACAATGGATCGGCTTCTACCGTAATGGTGACCGGCAGCATGGTCACAGCCTGCGCCGGCGCCTCCGCTTGTGCCGGCTGCTGCTGTTCTACTTGAGCGGTCGGCTGTTCAGCCTGCTGCTCAACGGGAGCGGCGGCTTGCTGTTCGACCGGCGCTGCGGCTTGCTGTTCGACCGGGGCTGCTGCCTGCTGTTCGACTGGCGCTGCTGCCTGCTGTTCGACCGGGGCCGCTGCCTGCTGTTCGACCGGGGCCGCTGCCTGCTCCTCGGCCGGCGCCGCCGCTTGCGCCGGTTCTTCAGCCGGAGCAGGTGTCGGTTCTGTCGGCGCTGCCGCTAGCTCAGCCGGCGCGGCTTGTTGTTCAGGTTCGGGAGCGGGTTCTTCCTTGGCGGTTTCTTCTTCGACAATGGCCTTCGGCTCGCTGATCAGCTGTTCGGGCTCCTTGCCGGAGTCATCGTCCGAATAAACGCTTTCGGCGGTGATGTCCTCATCTTTCGCTTCGGCGTCCTCGTCGTCGTTGTACACGTTCGAGCCGACGATGCCGTCATCCTTGGATACGCCTTCGTCGTCGTCATTGAAGACTGTGCCGCCGACGATGTCTTCATCCTTGGCGACGCTTTCTTCATCGTCGTTATAGACGTTATGTCCGATGATGCCATCGTCCTGGACTGCGCTATCTTCTTCGTAGGACCGGGTCTCACCTTCGTCCTTGGCGGCGCTCTCCTCGTCGTTATCGCCGAACATTACCGGCCCGCCGATGGTCGTATCTTCTGCTTCCGCGCCCTCTGCCGCCGTCATCGGCGCCATGTCCGCGGGCTCAGCTTCCTGGACGAATTCCTCGACCGGTGCTTCTTCTGCTGCAGCCTCCGCAGGAATCGGTTCTTGCGGCACATATTCAGAACGGTTGTCGGCTAGCGGTGTGGGCTCGGCTACGGGAGCAGCGGCTGCTTTCGGCATTGCTTGTGCCGGCGACGCGAACAGGTCGGGGTGACACTCGGGTGTGGCGGTTTGCGGGGTCCAGAAGCCGGTGCTTACGCAGCCTCGCGTAACGGCGGAACGCACGTTGACGCCGAGGCTGTCATACACGTACTGGCCGCGCCCGGGCGCGCTGGCGGGATCCAGTTTCCCGCCCGCACCCTCGTCGGCCGCAAGCACAGACAAGGCCGGTAGAAGGGCGGAGAGCATGGAGACATGCGTTATTGTTCTCTTCAATTCGAATTGCATGAGGACTCCTCTAACTCACCTGTTGGGATCACGACTCTGGCGGGTCCCCCGCGCATCCACGCATGCGCGCGCTGGCGGGTGTTGTTGATGCCGTCTGTTCATCGCGGCAAAACGCGCGAACTCATGTTGCCCCTGCATGCCCGCAATGCCATATCGCATTGCTCCGGCAGTATTCGAGCTTAATCATATAGCACATCGCTTTTGAAGCCAACCGCCGCCGCCCGCGGCGCCGGCGTGTCGCGGTCCTCCGCATCGCGCGGAGACAACCCCTGGCTGCATCGTCGCAAGCGAGGCGACGCGTGCATGATAAAATCATCCGTTTGGCGTCTTTCGCGCACTTGTCGTCATCGTTGTCGAGATTGCGCCATGCAGCCCCGCAGGGCGGCCAAGTTGCAGGGCGGCAGTCGCAGCCCGGCCATGCGCGATCCCGATGCCGCAGTCGTGACGTCACGACTGCGGCATCGGGATCGCGTGGGACATGACGGTGCTGGCGCACATAACTGTGCTGTCGTGCCCGACTAGTGGGCGCAAAAGGCGCGGTTATGGCTGTGACCATGAGGGTGGAGAAGATGTTCCCAGCGCATCGTCATTAATGCGTGCGTCTGAAAAGCAAGTTTGGGAGGAAGTCGCTCTACATGTTCTGTTGACGTCGTATGCATCCGCGCCTTCGCGTTGCGCCTCGCAGTTTCCCTAATCGCATCCGAGCAACCTCTAGGTAACAATGGACCAATTCGCAAAAGAAACGCTGCCGGTCAGTCTCGAGGAAGAAATGCGCCGCTCATACCTGGATTACGCCATGAGCGTGATCGTGGGGCGCGCGCTGCCTGACGTACGCGATGGACTCAAACCGGTTCACCGCCGCGTTCTGTTTGCAATGCATGAGTCGAACAACGTATGGAACCGCCCGTACGTAAAATGCGCCCGTATCGTCGGAGAAGTTCTCGGGAAGTACCACCCGCACGGCGACTCCGCGACCTACGAAGCACTGGTCCGCATGGCGCAGGACTTCTCCATGCGCTACATGCTGATCGACGGCCAGGGCAACTTCGGGTCCGTCGATGGCGATGCACCTGCTGCGTATCGCTACACCGAATGCCGGATGTCGCGCATCGCCTCGGAGATGCTCGCCGATATCGACAAGGAAACGGTCGACTTCGTTCCGAATTACGACGGCAAGGAGCAGGAACCCAAGGCGCTGCCGGCCCGGATTCCCAATCTGCTCATCAACGGCTCGTCCGGCATCGCAGTGGGAATGGCGACCAACATCCCGCCGCACAACCTCGCCGAGGTGGTCAACGGGTGTCTGGCGTTGCTGGCTAACGCCGACCTTACGGTCGACGACTTGATCGCTATCATCCCCGCCCCGGATTTCCCAACCTACGGGATCATCTACGGCACCGAGGGCGTCAAGGAAGGCTATCGCACCGGCCGCGGCCGCGTGGTCATTCGCGCGCGCACCCACGTGGAAGACGCAGAGAAGGGTGCTCGCAGCGCGATCGTGATCGACGAGCTGCCCTACCAGGTGAACAAAGCCAACCTTCTTATCCGCATCGGCGAGCTGGTACGTGAAAAGAAACTGGAAGGCCTGGCCGAGATTCGCGATGAATCCGACAAGTCCGGCATGCGTGTGGTGTTGGAGCTCAAGCGCGGGGAGATCCCCGAGGTCGTGCTCAATAACTTGTACAAAGAAACGCAGATGCAGGACAGCTTCGGCATGAACATGGTCGCGCTGGTCGACGGCCAGCCGCGCCTGCTGAATCTGAAAGAGCTGATCGAATGGTTCCTGCGCCATCGGCGCGAAGTGGTAACGCGCCGCACGGTATTCGAGCTGCGCAAGGCACGCGAACGCGGCCACATCCTGGAAGGCCTGGCGGTCGCGTTGTCGAACGTCGATGAGATCATCGAGCTGATCAAAACGTCGCCGTCGCCGGCCGAAGCCAAGCAGAGCCTGATGGGCCGCTTGTGGCAATCGCAGATGGTGCAGGACATGCTGGCGCGCGCCGATGTCGGGCGTTCGCGGCCCGACGGGCTCGCGGCGGATCTAGGGCTCAAGCCCGAGGGCTATCGCCTGTCCGAAGCGCAGGCGCAGCGCATCCTGGAAATGCAGCTGCAGCGCCTCACCGCGTTGGAGCAAGACAAGATCCTCGACGAATACAAGCAAGTGCTGGAAACCATCGCCGACCTGCTCGACATCCTGGCCAAGCCCGAACGCATTACGGCAATCATCTCGGACGAGCTCACACGCATCCGCGATCAGTACCAGGACAAACGCCGCAGCGAAATCGTGGTCAATGCAGAAGATTTGAACCTGGAAGACCTGATCACCCCGGCCGATGTCGTGGTGACCTTATCGCATCAGGGCTACATCAAGTCGCAGCCGCTGGCCGATTATCGTGCGCAGAAACGCGGCGGACGCGGCAAGCAGGCGACTGCCACGAAGGAAGACGATTTCGTCGAACGCGTGTTTGTCGCACACACGCACGACTACATCCTGTGCTTCTCCAGCCGCGGGCGCGTGTACTGGATCAAGGTCTATACGGTGCCGCAGGGCAGCCGCGTTTCGCGCGGACGGCCGATCAACAACGTACTGCATCTCGAAGAGGGCGAGAAGATCAACGCCGTGTTGTCGGTGAAGACCTTCGACGAAGGTCACTTTATCTTCATGGCCACCAGCAACGGTACGGTCAAGAAGACGCCGTTGTCGGAATTTTCACGGCCGCGGCCGAGCGGCATCATCGCGGTCGAGCTGGACGAGGCCGATTACCTGGTCGGCGTCGCGGTGACCGACGGCAACCACGACGTAATGCTGTTCTCCGACGGCGGCAAGGCCGTGCGTTTCAGCGAGCAGGACGTCCGACCCATGGGCCGCACCGCGCGCGGCGTTCGCGGCATGCGGCTGGGAATCGGCCAGCAGGTTATCTCCCTGCTGGTTGCCGAAGATGAAAGCCAGTCGGTGCTGACCGCAACCGAGAACGGCTACGGCAAACGCACGTCGATCGGCGAATACACGCGCCACGGCCGCGGCACGCTCGGCATGATTGCGATTCAAACCAGCGCGCGCAACGGCAAAGTCGTCGCGGCCAAGCTGGTGAAGTCGGAGGACGAGATCATGCTGATCACGACCGGCGGCGTATTGATCCGCACCCGTGTGATGGAAATCAGAGCGATGAGCCGCGTCACGCAGGGCGTCACGCTGATCAATCTCGATACCGACGAGAAGCTCGCCGGCCTGGAAAAAGTCGTCGAGACGGAAGACTTGAACGGCGTGGAAGGCAATGGCGCGCTGGAAGGCGAGGCGTCGCCGCCGGCAGATCCCGATGAGGAGGGTGGCTCAGGTTCGGAGAATGGCGCAGGCACGGATGACGCAGCAAACGGCGACGCGTCGGACGGCGAGGATGATTCAGGCAACGCGGATGATTCGGGCGATCCGGATGCAAGTTAACCGGGCGGCGCAGCGAGCAACTGTTGTGCGAGTCAATCGCATGTCTGCCTCGAACTGATCGATCGGTCGATACCGGCCAAGACACAACTTACCTAGACACAATGCGCATTTTCAATTTCAGCGCCGGCCCGGCGGTTCTTCCCGAAGACGTACTCAAACAGGCGCGCGACGAGATGCTCGACTGGCATGGCTCGGGCATGTCCGTTATGGAGATGAGCCACCGCGGCAAGGAGTTCATCTCGATCGCCGAGAGCGCTGAGCAAGACCTGCGCGATTTGCTGGCGATCCCGGCCAATTACAAAGTGCTGCTCCTGCAGGGCGGGGCGACCTTGCAGTTCGCGATGATCCCGATCAACCTGCTGCGCGGCAAATCCTCCGCCGACTATATCAATACGGGTGAATGGTCGAAGAAGGCGATCGCCGAGGCGAAGAAGTTCTGCGCCGTGAACGTCGCTGCGAGCAGCGAGGATCGCAAATTCACCTACGCGCCGAAGCAAGCCGATTGGCAGCTCGATCGCGACGCGGCTTACGTGCACTACACCGGCAACGAAACGATCGGTGGCGTCGAGTTCCACTGGATTCCCGATACCAAAGACGTTCCGCTCGTGTGCGATCTGTCGTCGACGCTGTTGTCGCGGCCGCTCGACGTCTCACGATTCGGATTGATCTACGCCGGTGCGCAGAAGAATATCGGCCCGGCCGGCCTGACTATCGTGATCGTGCGCGAAGATCTTATCGGTCAGGCGCCCGCAGCCACGGCATCGATGCTGGACTACAAGGTCCAGGCAGATAACGACTCCATGTACAACACCCCGGCAACCTATGCGATTTACATCGCCGGACTCGTGTTCAGTCGATTGAGACAGCACGGCGGCTTGCCGGCGATGGAAAAAATCAACGCCGCGAAGGCTGCGCTGTTGTATGACCTGCTCGACGCCAGCGGCTTCTACCAGAGTCCGGTTGCGCGCGAAGACCGCTCCTGGATGAACGTCCCGTTCACCATCAGAGATGCTGCGCTGGACGAGCCGTTTCTCAAGCAGGCGCAGGCGCAGGGCTTGATGCAGCTCAAAGGTCATCGCTCGGTCGGCGGCATGCGTGCGTCGATCTACAACGCGATGCCAATCGAGGGCGTACAGGCGCTTGTGCGGTTCATGCGCGAGTTCGAGTCGCGCCATGGTTGAGGTGCCGCTGGATGATGTGCGCCGGGTGGCAGACCGGTTGCGCATACTTACGCTCAATTCGATCTCGCAAGCGGGTCTCAAGTTGCTGCCGCAGGATCGCTACCAGGTAACGACGGACGCAACTAATCCGGACGCGATTCTGGTCCGCTCGCAAAACATGCACCACATGGTAATTCCGGCATCTGTGCGTGCGATCGGCCGCGCGGGCGCCGGCACCAATAACATCCCGGTCGAAGCGATGAGCGCACGCGGCATCCCGGTGTTCAATGCGCCCGGCGCGAACGCCAATGCGGTGAAGGAGCTGGTGATCGCCGGTTTGCTGCTAGCCGCGCGCAACCTGGTCCCCGCCATCCGCTTCGTCGACGGGCTGCGTGCGCCGGATGACGCGGCGCTGAATGTGCTGGTCGAGGAAAACAAGAAGCACTACGCCGGCGTCGAGCTGCCCGGCCACACGCTCGGTGTTCTGGGACTCGGCCGCATCGGCAGTCTGGTCGCGGACGCTGCGATCAAGTTGGGCATGGACGTCCTCGGATACGATCCCGAGATCACGGTGGAAGCCGCCTGGAGCCTGCCGTCCTCGGTGCGCAAAGCGCATAGCATCGAAGAAGTGCTGAAGACCTGCGATTTCGTCAGCGTGCACGTGCCGCTGATCGCGCAGACACGCCATCTTATCAACGCCCAGCGCCTCGCTTTGATGCAGCCGGGTGCCGTGCTGTTGAATTTCGCGCGCGACGAGATCGTCGATGCCGACGCGGTGGCCGAGGCGCTCACCGCGAAACGGCTGCGCTACTATGTATGCGACTTTCCCAGCGCGCGGCTGGCCGGCCAGCCCAGTGTCGTCGCGCTCCCGCATCTAGGTGCCTCGACGCGCGAAGCGGAGGACAATTGCGCGGTGATGGTTGCCAACCAGCTGCGCGATTATCTGGAGCACGGCAATATTCGCCATGCGGTGAATTTTCCCGACGTCGTAATGGCGCGCGAATCACCCTACCGGATCGGGATTGCGAACGCCAACGTTCCCAACATGCTCGGCCAGATTTCTACCGCAGTAGCAAACGCCGGTCTCAACATTCATAACATGCTCAACAAATCCAGACGCGACATGGCCTATACGCTGGTGGACGTAGACAGCCCGGTGCCCGCG
>JBBRGM010000175.1:0-8721 GCA_038240725.1 Burkholderiales bacterium
GAGAAGCTCGGTGTTGCGCATCTGCGGCTGATCGTCGGCACATCGATGGGCGGCATGCATGCGTGGATGTGGGCGGTTACCCATCCGCAATTCATGGATGCGGTGTTGCCGATCGTCTGCTTGCCGGCGGAGATCGCCGGACGCAATCGCATGCAGCGCTATCTCATCACCAACATGATTCGTCGCGATCCAGAGTGGCACAACGGCGAATACACGCAGCAACCGCAATCGCTGGCGGTCGCGACGCAGATTGCTTTCCTGGGAGCGAGCGGCGCTCGTCAGCTTTATCTCGAAGCGCCGACCCAGGAGGCGGCCGATAAGTTATTGGATGAGACTGCGTTGCGATTGATGAAGGCCACTGATGCAAACGATTTCGTTTATGCGTGGGAAGCGAGCCGCGGCTACAACCCATCGCCACAGCTGCCGAGCATCACCGCAGTGGTTACCGCGATCAATTTCGCCGATGACGATATCAATCCGACGACGCTCAGCGTCTTCGAGCAGGAAGTGCAACGCGTCCCGGGTGGACGCGCGGTGCTGATTCCTGCGAGCGATCAAACGCGCGGTCACCGCAGTTTCTATGTGACGGCACTGTGGAAGACTTACCTGGAAGAATTACTCGCGCGCTCGATGCATTGAGGCGAGGTTTTATATAAGTTGGTCTCGGGACGGCCGCGGCACGTACCATCCCGAGTAGCGCTCCGGCGCGCGTTACCTACAGCTGCGAGCGCCATTCATCTTCTGCCGAGGGCCCATTCGGCAGGGCTTCGACCAGGATGCGCTCGTACGCAATGCGAATCGTCTCACGCATGCCTGCATTAACTTGCGCACTACCGCTGACGTCGTTTTCGACGATCCGCGCATTCTGCAGCTTGACGCGGAAGTAGGGCGTCAAGACACCCGCCCCGTTCACCTCGGTGCGATAAAACACGCAGTCCACTTGCTTGAGATTCTCATTTTGGATCGCGACGAGAAACAGCAGCGGTGACGCCTTGTCGAGATTCTTCACGATCGTGAGCGGCTCATGGACACGCCGGCCGGTGGGCAAGCCTGACCCCAGGTCGAACGGCGTAGACAACCCGCTTGCGAGCGACAACACCGCAATGGTGTCTTCTTGGCCTTTGATGGTGTTGCCCGCCCGGATGATCCCCTGTACCTGGCCTTCGAACTTGCAGAAGACGTACTGGGCATGCGCTTGCGCGCCGACACAAGCTAGGACTAATGCAACGAGCGCGAGCAAGCTGTTCTTCATCTGAGGACTCCCCTGGATACGTGACGCAACGTTGATGAACTGACCTGGTTTTTGTTTTGAGTTGATCTCGCCGCGTCGCGCAGTTGCGCGTCTTCTCCACGCGGACTGGCTACGCTTACCCCCAAACTCGCGCATTACCGCGGCTGGCGCTGTCGGGCGCGTCGACGACTTGCAACCGCGGCAAGGATCATCATGCCGGCGACCACCGCGACGAACATTTCGGGTTCAGGCACTGCGGTGGCTGAGACCGTCGCGGCGCCGGCGAAGTCGGTGGCGAGATCGTTGCCGTCGCCGTCGCGTAACCCGAGAACGAAAATGCCCAGCTCGCTGGAGCCGACGGAGAGCGCCTTGAACGTAAGCGAAGCCAGGACGAAATCGCCGGCCTGCAGTGCGTCGAACGGAAAGCTGATGCTCGTGTCTTCGCTGATGTTGACGTATGAGCGCGCAGAATCGATCGCATCACCGTGAACGCCGGACGTCGTCGTCACGAGGCCAAACAGATTGAGCTGATCGCCAAGCGCGGGATCGGAATCGCCGAATGTCGCCGACTCGAAGGCGAACGCAGCGTTGTCGAAGGCAACATCCACATCGAAGAATGCCAGCGTCGGCGCAACATAATCTCCGAGACCGAATATCTTGATTTGCAGATCGAATGATTGGCCTGTCGCGACGGTGGTCGTCGGCGTCGTGAACTCGACGCTGATCGCGTGCGCCGGGACGACATGCCACAGCGCCGACACGAGCAACGCGCCGATCGTTCTGGTAATCCCCTTGTATCTCATGACGCGTAGTTCCCCAGGTTTCAGACAGCAAGAAAATATCTGGTGCGATAAAGCAAGCGAGTGCGAAGCGGATCGTGTCTGGCGCTGGAAGCACGTGCAAGAAATGTGAAAGGAGCGAAACAATAAGTCAACTGCGAGTCGCGGGATGCGGATTGATCATCCATGCGACGCACGCGATGCGCGGTCAGTTTCGTTCGATAACGAGAAAGGCGAAATCGGTAAATGGGGCGAAACGCGATTGCTTCTGTCATAAATACGTGTCGGCGCCGTGGTGTGAGGCTTGCTTATGTACGTGCGCTGCTAAAAGAGAGCGCGTAGAAGAAAGCGCGGGTCGCAAGAACCCTTCAACAGCATGTAACGTTATGCAGGTCCACACTCAATCATAATAAGGAACACACCATGAAAGTTAAGTCCCAGCTCAAGGCCGGCGGCCAGCTCAGCGGCATCTAATACCGCTTGCATAAAGCAATTCTTCTATCCCGTCACACACGGAGAATCACATGAAAGTTAAGTCCCAGGTCAACGCCGGCGGCCGCGTAAGCAGCCTCTAATAGCTTTTGTATCAAGCACCTTTTCAATCTTCGAAGGAACACCATGAAAGTTAAGTCCCAGCTCAAGGCCGGCGGCGCGCTCAACGGTATCTAAACCGTCCGCGTAGCGACAAAGCACAAGCCGATCGGCTTGTGCTTTTTTTTGTCCGCAGTTTCAGTCGGCGTGTACCCAAGTCTCCGAGAATGCGAGGAACGCCGTGCTGCTGTCTTTCTTGCCGGCGAACTCGCGCGGGAATGCTTTCCCGGCAACCGGTTTGCCGTTGATCGTCGCGCGAACGTTGGGCGATTCGACGAACAACGAAAACATTTCGTGCTTGCCGGTTGCGGATTGCGCTTTCGGCATCTCGACGATGAACGGCGCGCCCAAATCATCCCAGGTCAAACTGATCTGACCGATCCCACTGCGAAACCATTCGGTGTGCACGCTGTGGCCGTCGCCGGACGGCATGAAATCCCAGCCTGGTTCCATGCGGCATCGGCTTAGACTCGAAAGTCCCTTGAACGCGCCGAAATGAGCGACGAAGTTATCGCGCACGTAAGCCGCGAGCGGTTCGTTATCTGTGATGCATACGTTCGGTGTGGCGGCGTCTTTGCCGCTGCCGCGCGGGTCGAGCAGCATGAAAGCCGCATGTCCTTTGCCATACGGCGAGCTCATAACTCTGAAAAAGCTGATCAGCGTGACGAACGGGCCGTCGGCCGTTTCCTTCAGATACATGCCGGGATTTTCGCCGGACCAGTCGACTTTGCCGGGATTGATGACAGGACGCGCCATGGAAGTCTCCTCAGGGTTTGTGATGAATCGATTGTTGGCAGGTCAGTGTTACAAAAACTACACGCGAAATTTGCGAGTTACGCCCAGGCAATCGCGGAACGATCGAGGTCGGCCAAACTGGCGCGGCCGGTCAGTGCGAGCGCAAGATCGATCTCGCCGCGAAAAATTTCGAGAGCGCGCGCAACGCCGGCACCGCCCATCCCCGCGAGACCGTACAAAAACGGTCGGCCGATCATGCACGCTTTCGCTCCGAGCGCGATTGCCTTGATGACGTCGGTGCCGCGTCGCACACCGCCGTCGAGAATGATGTCCATCTTGCCTTGCGCCGCATCCACACCGCCGGGCATCGCTGCGATCGCGGATTGCACGCCGTCGAGCTGACGGCCGCCGTGGTTCGATACGATCACACCATCGACGCCGTGCTGAACGGCGAGTGCTGCGTCTTCCGGATTCAATACACCTTTCAACACGAGCGGGCCGCCCCAGGTGTCGCGCGCCCAGTCGATATCTTTCCAGGTGACGGATTGATCGAACTGCGAATTGACGAAGCCCGCGATGGTGAACATGTCGTTCTTGGGGCCGGCGGCGCCGATGAAATTTGCCAAGGTCGGCTTGGGTCCGGTGAGAAAACGCATCAGCCAGCCGGGATGCATGGCGAAGTCGACGAGATTGGAGAAGCGCAGTTGCGGCGGAATGGTGAGCCCGTTGCGAATGTCGCGGTCGCGCTGACCTTGCATGGCGAGATCGACGGTCAAGGCCAGCACCGAGCAGCCGGCGTCACGCGCGCGTTCCATCATTGCTTTTGCCAGCCCGCGATCGCGCAGCACGTAGAGTTGAAACCAGATCGGCCGCTTCACGCTTTCCGACACGACCTCGATGCTGGAGGTCGACATCGTGCTGAGGCAGAACGCCGCGCCGGCGTGGTCTGCAGCGAGCGCTGCTTCTAGCGCGCCGCGCGGCCAAAGAATGCCGGGCAGGCCGGTCGGCGCGAGGATGAGCGGTAAATCGAGCCTCTGGCCGAGGACGGTCACCGATTGATCGCGTTTCGAAACGTCGGTGAGCACGCGCGGCAGCAGAGCGAATCGATGAAAGTCGCTTTCGTTTGCGCGCAAGGTTACTTCATCGCCGGCGCCGCCATCGATAAAGTCGAACAACGAATGAGGCAGGCGGCGGCGAGCCAGCTCGCGCAAGTCGTGAATATTGGTGATGATCATTTCGTCTTCGATGCCGGGTAGCTGCGGCGTGTGCGTACAACGTGCGAGCGGCACAAGATTCGATTCAGCCGCATGTGCGATCAGCGTTTGTCGAAGAAGCGAATACTACCGGGTTGCGGCAGGCGCGACCGGTTTGTGGCGCGCTTGCCGCAAGGTGCGCCCGTAACACGCTAACTGCCCGAAGCGGACTTTGCATCTTCCACGGAAAGAATCGCGACTGCGTACGGTTTCAAGGTCAGCTTCGCCGGACTGCGAATCAGCGCGAAGCTGGTTTGAAATGCGCGCGGATCGGTTACCGCTTGCACAAAACTATCCTCATCGAGCATCGCACCGTGTACCGCGCCGCGTGCATACAGCGCTACGGCTTGCTCGTCCGCCGTAAGATTGGCCAGCCACAACGTCGTTCCTTTTGCCGCTCGATAGGCGAGGCATTGAACCTTGGCGGGATCCGACGATTCCGCCGATACGATCTTGCGGCCGGCGCCGTGCGCGAGTCCGCTGACGACGTGATAAAGCGGATAGACCGCAGGGCCTGCCAGCGTATCGAACCACGGCTGCGGATAATCGGTCTTCCGATACACGATACCCAGCGGCCCGGTCGGCGCCGACACGCTGATCGCTTCGACGCCGGTCGGCGCCAATGTCGCGATATAGCCCAGCGTCCACGCCGCCGCAAACAATCCACGTTGACGAGGATCCATCTGCGCGAGGCAGATGCGCTCGTTGTTCGGATTCGGGGTTACGGTCTGGCCGTGCGGGTTGTCGCGGCAGCCGATGCCGCTCGGGCCGACACGATGCGGCGTCGTGCCGATGAAGGATCGCGCGGTGGTCACTTGATACGGCAGCGCCGCCAGCGTTTCCATCACCGCGCGGTCGTCCGCCGCGTGCACGATCGGCGAGGTCGTATTCATGACGAACCCGAGACCGTCGGCGGGCGGATGCTTACGATTGAGCTCGGTGAAGAACGTAAACATGCCTCCGCCGACACGAACATCGGGAAACGCTCTGCGTGTGGCGATGTACAACGCATCGAGCGGCGGCGCGGGCGGCCGTGGGCCGCCGGGCAGCACCGACTTGAGATCGCCCACCGGACATACCGCGACCGCCGCCAGGCGCAGTCCCGATTCGCGCACCAGGCCCGCAACCCACTGAACGTCGGCGAGATAATCTTCCACGCTGTCGACGACGATTTCCAGCACGCAGTCAGCGCCGGTCAGCTCACACAGGACGCGATAACTGTACAGCTCCGCCAGGCCATGCAGCGCACGCGGATCGAAGCGGCATTGCAAAAATCGCGGCGCGACCGGTACGAGCAAGTCGAGCGCTGCTATCGCTGCATCGGTTTCCTCCGCAGGCATACCGAGGCCGATGGGCTGCAACGCGGTTTTTTTGATCGCACCGAGTTGGATGCCGATGGAATTGCGCGCCGGTCTCGGTTGCGAGCGAGCTGCCGCGCCGCTCAGCGTTACGCTAACGGACTGCGTGATCGTCTTGCCGGCCGGAAGCGTATACGGCCACGGCAAAGCCAGCGGACGCACGTAGGTTTTGAACGATGCATCCGACCAGTTGCGATGATCTTCCATCTCCCAAGTGTCGCCTTCGAATCGAACGATCGCTTTCAGTCCCGGCACGGCTTCATGCGTTAGCGCGCGAATGTCGAGAAACGGCTGGATCGGATTGATCAGCTCCGGGAATTTGGACGTTTCCACGCTGCCATCGACGTGCTCGACAGCGACGGCGTGCCCGACCACGCCTTGCAACGGATGCAGCACGACGAAGCCCGTGCGCGCCGTTGGAAAGTCCGTCTTCGGCGTCGCGCTTGCTGTGAAAGTCAGATGCTCGGCGTTGCCTTCGATGGCCGCTTCGTACGCGATTTGCCGATCAGCGCCACCGCATACGGCGCGATACGAAACCCGGAATGCGCCGCTGTCCTGCTCGATGTGCAGTTTGCTCAGCGTCGGTGTGTAGGTGCCCCAGTTTTCGTCGCGCACGAGAAATGCAATGGCGCGCAACACTTCGACTCCGCCAATGCGCAGATAACGCAGTTGCCCGTTGTCGAACTCGACAGTTAGCGCACCCGCACTGAGCGTGCGTCCGATGACATCGGGCTGCTCGGTGCCGCACAGCGCGACGTTGCGTGACGGCATTGCTCGCGTGCCTTTGATAGTGGTCGTGTTGTTCACCTCGCTCCCCCGTTTTCGTCGCGTGCTCAACTCAGCACCAGCTCGCTCGCTGGATCGACCAGCACGGCACGGTTCATGTCGATGGCGAGCTCGATCCTTTCTCCCGGCTGCGATACGTCGTGTGCTTGCAGCTCCGCGACGACCTCGACACCGCCGAGCTTGAATGTCGCATACGTACGCGATCCGGTCGGTTGCACGAGATCGATGACGACGCTGTGGCGAACGACACCATGCCGCAGGCTGCCGTCGGAGCTGCGGCTGATGTGTTCGGGCCGAAGACCGAGCGTGATCGCCTGATTGGTTTGCGCCGAAGGCTTGCGCGTGCTGGGCAGAGCGAGCCGAACGCCGCCCGCCAGCTCGACGACTAATGCGCCATCGTTCGAATGCAGGTGAGCAGGGATAAAGTTCATCGACGGTGAGCCGAGAAAGCCGGCCACATAACGCGTCGCCGGGCGTTCATACAAATCCAGCGGCGCGCCGGCCTGCTCGATGTGTCCGTCGCGCAACAGCACAATCCGATCGGCCATCGTCATCGCTTCGATCTGATCGTGCGTGACGTAGATCATCGTTTTGCCGAGCTCCTGATGCAGCCGCTTGATCTCGCCGCGCATCTCGTCGCGCAACTGCGCATCGAGATTGGACAGCGGTTCATCGAACAGATACAGGCGCGCGTTGCGCACGATCGCGCGACCGATGGCGACGCGCTGCAACTGTCCGCCCGACAACTGCCGCGGATAGCGTGCGAGCAGTTGCTCGATGTCCAGCATCTGGGCGGCGCGCTTCACCTTCGGCTCGATCTCAGCGCGCGGCGTCTTGCGTGCGCGCAGCCCGAACGCGATGTTCTCGAATACCGTCATGTACGGATACAACGCGTAGTTTTGAAACACCATCGCGATATCACGCAGACGCGGCGGCATGTGATTGACCGTCTGCCCGCCGATTTCGATCGTGCCTTCGTCGGCATCTTCGAGCCCCGCGATCGTGCGTAACAGCGTGCTCTTGCCGCAGCCCGACTGCCCCACCAGCACGGTGAACTCGCCTGCAGGAATCTCCAGGTCGATGCCTTTCACGGCATGTACGCTGCCGTAGTGCTTGTGGAGGTTGGAGATTTTTACGTCTGCGCTCATTTCATTCGCTGCCGACTAGGGTCTAGGGGCTAGGGACTGGGGACTTGAACGGCAGGGTCTAGGGGCTAGGGACTGGGGACTAGGGTGAAAGCGCACAAGCGTTTGTGCGCACGGATTCGTGGCGATGGTGTCGCGCTTTAGTTGCGCACAACTGCGCGCGATGTGTCTTAGCTGATTTGGCATTAACGCTTTTCCCTAGTCCCCAGCCCCTAGCCCCTAGCCCCTAGGTTCGTGGCATTTCTTTAGGCGCGGTCAACCCTTGACCGCACCTAAAGAAATGCCACGAACCATATACCGCTGCATAAACGCCACGATGATAAAAATCGGCAGCGTGCCGAGCACCGACATCGCTGAGATCTTCGACCAGAAATTCGACTGGCCGCCGAAGTAATGCGTCACCTGAACCGTGTAGGTCGTAACCTCGGTGCGCGTCAGTACGAGCGCGAACAGAAATTCGTTCCAGGCGAATACGAACGTGAAGATCGCGGTAGCGAACAAACCGGCGCGGCACATCGGAAACACGACCTTCCAGATTACTTGCCAGCGCGTGCACCCATCGACCAGCGCCGAATCTTCCAGCGCGCGTGGAATGTCGAGGATGTAGCCGCGCATCATCCAGATTACGTATGGCAGATTGAACGACGTGTAGAGCAGGATTACGCCGAAATAGGTATCCACCCAGCCGAGCCACACATAGAGCAGAAAGATCGGAAACACCACCGCGATCGGCGGCACCATCCGCTGCGAGATGATCCAGTTGGAAAGATGATCGCCGCCGGTTCTAAAGCGGGCGAGGCTGTACGCGCACAACGTGCCGATGCCCATCGCGAAGACGGTGCT
>JBBRGM010000176.1:0-8720 GCA_038240725.1 Burkholderiales bacterium
GTCACGTCGTCGAGCGAAGCAACGGAAGATCCGCTCTTAACCAGCTCCTTTAATCTTTGCGCCTTGACCTGCTGGTCGAGACGGACTTTGCGCATCCCCTCCCGGTCCGTTTGAGGATCGGCGCGGCCGGTGATTTCCAGCTTGAGACCCGGGCGTTCGCTGAGCGCGGTCCGCAGCTTTGTCAGTTTTTCCTCGGAGGTGTCGATCAGGGTTGCGCGGCCCGGAGCAAAGTCGATGAACGACAGCTCTTCGCCCGAGCCGCCGAACAGTGAACCGATGAGCGCAAACGGCGCGGTGACGGCTTTCTCGATCAAGTTGAAGATGATCTTGATGATGATGCCGCCGACGCTGAACTGCGGATCGTCCAGCGATCCGCGAATCGGCAGATTGACGTCGATGACGCCATTGCGATCCTTCAGCAGGGATACGGCGAGCAGCACGGGCAATTTGGTCGCCGTCGGACTCTCGACCTTATCGCCGAAGGTGAGCTGATTGAGCACCAGCTTGTTCTGCGCAGTCAGCTCGCGATTGACTACCTTGTAGTGCACGTTGAACGCCATCTTGCCTTTTTCGATCGCGTAGCCGACGTACTTCGCCGAATACGGCGTGAACGGCCCGAGCTCGATGTCCTGCACGTCTGCGGTCAAATCCAGGAACAGATTCTTGATCAGCGGATTGACCTTGCCTTTGATCGAAACCGGCGCGGTTTTCGCGAAGCGTCCGCGCACGTCGACATCCGCTGTCGTATCGAGCTGCGAGGACAACCCGGTTATCGCCCCGCCGATCTCGGTCAGATTCGCCGAGTAATTCGGCTTGATGAACAAGTCCGTGAAGTTGATATTGCCCGCCTGCAAGGTCACTTTGCCGATGGTGATCGGCGGCGACGGCGAGGTATCGGGGGGTGGAGTCACCGTCGTCTTCGCAGGCGTTGCATCCTTGCGTGCTTTCCCGGCTTTGGCGCCGGCAGAGGTTTTCGCCTGCGCGCTTCCGACAGGCGGTATTTCCGCTTCGCTCCCTTTCGCCATCACGTCCTGCACGTTCAAACGCCCGGTAGGATGAATGATCAGGCGCGAATAAAAGTCCGACAGTGCGACTTGCTGGACAGCGAGGGAGAACGGCTCCGTCGCCGTGTCGATGCCGCTCACATACAGCGTCTTCCAGTTCAAGAATTCTTCCGAGCTCGCATTGTCGACCGACGCGAAGTTGTTCGCGCCGGCATCGCCTTTGAAGGTAAAGCCTAACGCTCCGGTCGATAGGGTTCGCACCGTCAAGGCGCCCTTCGCGAGCACGTCTCCGCTCGTGATCAATATGTTGAGCTTGTCGCCGAAGTAAGGCTCGAGCGGCACCAGATCGACGCCGCGCACGTCGAGATCGAGATCCGCTTTGATCGGCGTAATGCCGGCGCGCCCGGTGACGGCGACTTTGCCGCTCTTGTTGATCCCGAGTTGCGCGGCGACCTTTGCCATGGAATCACGCTGTGAGGAAAGATTCTCCAGGGTGACCTTGATTGGGTCGAGCGAATGCGTGACTTCCCGCGACAGCGCGCGATCGTCGAACGTCACCGCATAGCGATCGAGCGATGCTTTCTTGACCAGCCAGTGCCAGCTCTGGTCTTGGGTTTTTTGCTCGACCTTTTCCGCTGCGTTGCGGGCTTTTGCTGCCACTTGCGGGGATGGCGCGGCGAGAGTAGCGAGGTCGATACTGCCGTTCTTCTCGCGACCAGCGTGCAGCTTGCCCGCTGTGCTGCTGACTTCGGCAACTTGCAGCGTTCGCTTTTCCAGATCGAAATCGAGCCCGTGCAGATCGGTTTGCTGCGCAGAGAAGAAATCCTCGCTGGCGCCGCGCTTGCGCAGACGCAATTTGCTGATCGACAGTTGCAGTCCGGACAAAATCGCCGACAGTCCAGACGGCTTTTGCTCGGCGCGAAAATGCGTCGATGCGTCGATCACGCCGTCCTGAACGTCGACCAGAACGAGCGGCGCATAGTAGGGCGCATAGTTTTTCGCGGCGATCTTGCCGAGTTCGATCTCGCCTTCAATCTGCAGCGGCGATAGCACGACCGTCGCTTTGGCCTTTGCCGATTCTGAGAATCCGGTGGCGAAGCTGGCTTCGAGCGTCATCGGGTCTTTCTGCGGCAGCGCGAATCCGCGCACCGCGACCTGTGCTGCATCGACGTCGGTTTTGAATGGCGACGCGGTATTCTCATCGACGAAATGAACCCGGCCCCTTTCGAGCTTGATCTCAGTGACGGTAACGGCAAGCTCTGGATCGGAATTGTTCTCAGGGTCAGCACCGACCTTCGCGGGTGCCGCCCCGTGTGCGTTGCCGGTCTTGCCGGCCAGCGCTGCCCAGTTGAGCGAGCCGTCATGCTCGCGTCTGACGAACAGCTCGGGATCCTCGATGAGGACGTTGCCCAGCTTTACCTCGCGCGCGAACACGCTGATCGCATCGACGGGTACCTGAATCTTGGCGACGTTGGCCAGCGGACGCTTATCGGTTTGCGTAACGCTGAGCTTGTGCAGCGTTACCGTGCCGGCGAGCAGCAGCGCGGGGCCGCGATCCGGATAGCGCACGAACTTGACCGACAGACGCGTATCGAGCGATGCCGACGGAATTCGAAAGCCGAGCTCAACCGGCACGTACTCCATATAGCGCGGAATATCGAGCGCATCGACGTCGACTGCGACCTGCGTTTCCAACGTGGACTGGAATGGCTTGGTGCGGCCGTTGATCACGAACGGCGCGCCATTCAACTTGGCGGAAAACGACGGCTGCACGTATTTATCCACCAGATACGGCAGATTCGACACGAACGGCACCGCGACGTTGATATCGCTCACGCTGTGTCTCGCTTTTTTCGGCTTGTCCTCGAACTGCACTTCGCCCGCCGCGATCACGATGTTGTTGAGCGAGAACTTCGCCGGCTTCGAGTCTTTCTTCGTCGGCGTCGGCTGCGAAAATTTGTCGAGCAGATCGGAGAAGTTGTAGCGCCCGTCGTCGAGTCGCACGACGTGCACGAATGGATGCTCCAGGCGGATGTCATCGACGATCGGCGCCAGACGAATGATCGATTGCGCCTGCAAATTGAGCGACAGCGAGTCGAACGAAACGAACGGTTCCGCGCGGTTGGGCTCCTGCACGACCAGACCGCGGATCTTTGCGGTCATCGCAAATGGATTTACCGAGATCTCGCGAATCGTCACCTGCCGGCCGAGCAGCTCGGACAAGTCTTTCACGAGGTAATGCTTGGCGACCGGAGGTACGACGAAAAAACCGAGCAACGCGAAGACGATCACCACACCGATCAGCCAGAGCGATGCTTTCACCAGCATTGCTCGCCGCTTCGGTCGCAATTTTGCGCCGGTGATTTGCTCCAGCGGAGCGCGTCTGGACCAGCCTCCCAGTTTCATTGAGCTTCCTTCTTATGCAAGCCTGTCACGGCTGGCTCGAGGTGTGGGCATGGCGGACCGTTGCAGCGTTCGCCTTCTACGCTGTCGCTCGCCTGGGCTGGATTATGGAGAAAAATACTATCGGTCGCCGACGCATCTGACCGCCAGGCGGTTTTCGTACCTTTACTCCAGAAAGCGGGCGAGCGCTCCGTGGAATTCTGCCGGCGCCTCGAGGTGCGGAACATGGGCAACGTCGGGTATCAGCACGAGCCGGCAGTCGGGCATATTCTTCGCAGCGTTGCGAGCCAGCTCCGGCATCAGGCCGAGCGTCGCACGCACTTCCGGCGTCACTCGATTGCGTCCAAGCGCCGTGCGATCTTTTTCGCCGACGACGAGCAGGGTCGGCTGTCTGATCGCGGGCAGCTCGTACAGCACGGGCTGCTCATACGCCATGGTGTAAGTCTGCGCCGCAGTGCGCGCAATCAAGTCCGATTCGGGGCCGATGTTCCAGCCGTATTGCACGTCGGCGAACACTTGGTAATCCGGCTTCCAGTGAGCGAAGAAGCCTTCGAACAATTTCTGAATCGCCGGTTTCGTCTGACTGCGCGCCTCCGCGGTCAGCGCTTCGCGCGTCGCGAACGGCACCTTGATGCGGTAATCCTCCAACCCGAGGGGATCTTCCAGCACCAGGCGATCGACGCGCTCGGGATAGATGAGCGCAAAGCGCATCGCCATCATGCCGCCGAGCGAATGCGCAATCAGCGTCGCGCGCTCGATGCCCAGATGATCGAGCAGCAGTCTCGTGTTGGACGCATGCACGTGGAAGCTGTGCGGCACGTCCGGCTTCGATGACTTGCCGAAGCCGATCTGATCCGGCACGACAACGCGGTAGCCGCGCGCGCTCAAGAATTCGATTGTGTTCTTCCAGTACGCGCCGAAGAAGTTGCGGCCATGCATGAGCACCACGCTGCGGCCGTTAGCGGGCGCGCTGGGCGCGACGTCCATGTAGGCGAGCTTCACCGCCTGGTCTTCCATGCGAAGCTGCAGATAGTGCACGGCGTTCGGGTAAGGAAGACCTTCGAGGCCGATGCCGATCGGCCGATCCGACTCCGCGCTTTGCGCGCGTGCCGTGACGCAGATACATGCGAGCGCGAACGCAGTCAAACAGCGCGCGACGGTGCGAGACCGGCGGATGTTCCCGATCATGCGAGCCGTCCCATCTGCTGCAACAGCCGCCGCGCTTCGGCGACGATATTCTCGACGATTGCCGCTGCCGGTTCGATGCTGTTGACCAGGCCTGCACACTGACCGGCATATAAAGCCAGCGATTCGATTTCGCCCGTGGTTTCGGTGTTGGGCGGAAACGCCGCGAAACGCCGAATCGGAAACCGCTCGCCGCCGACTTTCGCCTCAGCCATGATCGGCTCGTCGCTGCGATTTTCGTTGCCGCGCGCTTCGTCTTTCTGCCACGTTCGGACGAAGTCGCTGTGCAGGACGCGATGCGGCGCATTCGGCCAGCCGCCGCCGAACAGCGTGGTGCGCACGGTGTTTTCGCCGTTCGATTCGAGCACCAGCTGTTTGTAGCGCGAATGCGCCGCGGCTTCCGGCGTCGCCAGAAACCGCGTGCCGAGCACAGCGCCTTGCGCGCCCAGCGCGAGCACTGCAACCAGCCCGCGCGCATCCGCGATACCCCCCGCCGCCACCACGGGCAATGGCGAGACCGCATCGACGACCGCTGGCACCAGCGCCAGCGTTGAGCGTTCTCCGTGTATGTGGCCACCGGCTTCCATCCCCTGCGCGATGACGAAGTCGACACCGTCGCCGTGTGCTTCGCGAGCAGCCGCTACGGATCCGACTTGCAAACATACCTTCATGCCGCACCGATGCGCTTGCTCGACATACGGCGCGGCGCTACCCCAGAACAAAGACAGAAGCGGAACGCGTTCTTCGATGCATACGCGAGCGCGCTCGTCCGACGGCCGGGACAAGATCAAGTTGACGCCGAACGGCTGGTCGGTGAGCTCGCGCAGGCGCCGGATGCGCGACCGCAGTACATCAGGTGCAAATGCGCCGGCGCCCATGATCCCCAGTCCGCCTGCATTGCTGACGGCGGCGGCGAGCTCCGGGCCGGTCAGCCAGCCCATCGGCGCGCAGATGATTGGATGGCGGATGGCGAGCAGGTCGCAGAGTGGTGTATGCATTTGGCAGGCAGGGGCTAGGGGCTCGGGACCGGGGGCTAGGGATTAACGCGACTCATTCTACTCACCGCCTGCGGCGGCTCGCTTAGTTGCAATCATTTCGGCCGCTCAAAATATAAATCCCGGTTGGTCGGGCTGATCGGGCAGCTCTGTCTGCTCGTACGAGAGTTTGCCGTCGATCACCTGTGCGGCGGCGGTCCACGGATGTGGCTGTGTCCGATTTTTGCCGAGGATGTGGACGACTTCGACGCCGCGAACTTTCAGATAATCGGAGACCAGACCCCGATGGCATTGCTGCCATGCCTGCTCGGCGCACATGATCGCGATGGTTTGTTCGCGAGCGTCGGTCAGCAGCGACGCAATCGCGTTTTTAAACGGCTCCGTTTCCATGTAGTCCGCGTAGCCGCGAAATCCGGCGTTGCGCCAGGCACCGTTGTGCGAGTCCTTGCGTGCCGCGCGCCTGCCCCCGAGCTCCGGCAACCATCTGTATTGAATGAGCGCTTGCGGAACGCTCGCTTCCAACGCTTCGCGGTTGAAGTGCGGATGGCGGCGCGATCCGGGAAAGCGGCGGACGTCAACGAGCGACTGAATTCGATTTTCATGGAGAAGATCGATCAGATCCTTCAGCAATCGGGTCGAATGGCCGATGGTGTAGATGGAAGTCGAGTCGACGGTCATGAATGCGTTCGCTGGACGTTCGCAGAGTGGTGAGAGGTGAGCTGAGAATGAGCGGCCACAGGATTCTGACCATGCTTGGATTCGAAACGTTGACATCGAGCATCGCGCGAGACATAGTTCGGTCGGCGCCACGCCGGAAACAAAAGTCCGTTATAAATTATAAGTTTACGTGCATTTCACGATCGCATCTCTCATCTCAGCAGCAACAGGTATCGCAAAGCAAGGAGGCTCAAATGAATCACAGGATCAGCATCGGCGTCGCTATTCGGAATGCCGCACAGCGGTTTTCGACTTCGTTTCTCGCGCTGACCGTAGCATTGGTCTGCATGGCAGGCTGGCATTCGGCATACGCCATTATTCTCGCTCCCGGCGATGACAAGATTCATATCTTTGAAGAGGACTTCGATTCGACCCAGGTCGTAACTAAAACGAGAACCTTCAGCGTCGACCTGGGTTCAGGCCAAACGGCCGAGGGCCACATCACCGATCGCGTATTGCGCCTCGACACTGGCTTCCTCGGTTTCGAGACACGGATCTTCGTTGACTCGGCGCCGGAAGTTTCTTCATCGACAAGGCGGGCCGCAGCTCCTTTGCTGATTTCATCACGGACGTCAGATCCGAGCCGGATAAAGGTGGCTCCTTCACGCCGGACACCGCATCGCGCTCGATCATCAGCGGCTCCGATATCCAATTCAATTTCACCGGCGATCCGCTGCCGGTCAACCCGCAAGGCACGAGCTTCTTCGTCATTCTGACCAACGCCACCGAGTATGCAGAGACCGGCTTGTTCCGCGCTGGATATCTAAACGGCACCAATGCCAAGTTGTCTGCGCCCATTACGGTATTTGCGCCTGCCGGTTCGAGCACGACGCCTGTTCCTGAGCCGATGACGTGGGGCATGATGATCGCCGGCCTCCTGATGTTCGGAGCTATCGCCCGCCGTCGCGGCTAACTCGGCTTTCGTCATCTCATCTACGGGCCCCTTGCGCTTACGCGAGGGGCCTGATTTTTTTTGGCGCCGAAGCTCTACTCCTCCTCCGCCGCGCGAGTCTTCGCAGCGGGGAGATTCTCGCCGATGAGATGCAACGCTGGCGGCTCCGCCCGCAAGGTCAGCGTTACCAGCCCATCATTGGTCAGCGTCACTTGCATGGCGGCACCGAACCGACCGCTTTCGACGGGCGCGTGCAATCTGCGCGCTTGCGCCAGCAAATACTCGAACAGCTCGCGGCCGCGCTGCGGCTCAGCCGCTTTGTCGAAACTCGGCCGCGTACCTTTGCCAGTGTCGGCGGCCAAGGTGAATTGCGGCACTAGCAGCAGACCGCCGTTCACGTCGCGCAAACTCAGATTCATCTTGCCCCGCGCATCACCGAACACGCGATAGCCCAACAGTCGTTCCAGCAGACGATCCGCCTGGTGGATGCCGTCGCCACGCTCTGCGCAGACCAGCACGAGCAGGCCGCGATCGATGGCGCCGATCGTCTCGCCCATTACCTCGACGCGAGCGCGCGAGACACGTTGTAGAAGTGCGATCATCGTTCACTTGGCTTCAGGATCGTCGCCGGCGAGGGTAGCATCTCTATAGTCGATTGCTTGCAGAGCGCTCATCGTACCCAGTGCGGTATGCCATCGACCGTCGCAAACCGGGCGCACGCGCCACGCCTTGCAACTGACGCCGCTGCTCGCCGCATTGCTAGTATCTGCCCGACTGCGTGGGCAGGAAACGGCGCTGATGACGGGATGCTCCTAGCGAACCTGACGGGTGACGCGTCGTCCAACCTATCAATACCCATTTCTCACTCTCTGTTAAGGACCGGTAATGACAACAGCCAACGCCGCACCTGCCGGCAAAGAGATCGCGACGCTCGCGGGCGGATGCTTCTGGTGCCTCGAAGCCGTATATGACGATTTGCAAGGCGTTGAAAGCGTCGAGTCCGGTTACATGGGCGGGCGTAATGCCAATCCGACCTATGAAGACGTATGCACCGGCCGTACCGGACATGCGGAGGTGGTGCGCGTGACGTTCGATCCGAAGGTTCTCTCGTATCGCGACCTGCTCAACGTATTTTTCGTGATCCACGATCCCACCACGCTCAACCGTCAGGGCAACGACGCGGGCACGCAATATCGATCCGCGATCTTCTACCACTCGCCCGAACAGCAGAAGATCGCGCAGGAAGTGATCGCCACGCTCACCAGTGACCGGCTCTACGACGACCGCATCGTGACCGAGCTGTCCCCGGCAAACGCGTTCTACGTCGCCGAGGCCTCTCACCAGGAATACTACGAGCGCAATCCCGCGCAGGCGTACTGCCGAGCGGTGATCGCGCCGAAGGTCGCGAAATTCCGCAAAGCGTTCATCGATCGTTTGAAGCGTTGATGCTCACACGCGGTCGCGATCGAGCCTATGCGCATGCGTGTCGGTCGCGGGCTGTGGCCGTTGCAAATTTCGCTGTAG
>JBBRGM010000177.1:0-8717 GCA_038240725.1 Burkholderiales bacterium
TTCGTCGCGATGCCTCGCATCCATCCGCACCTGACGCAACGCGCGTCGCAAGACTTGTTCAGAGCTTCCCTAGGCTTGAGTATCATCGCGCGCACGCCGATGCTCCGCTAAGTGTCTTCTTCGCGTGGATTTACATATCCAGTGTCATCAGCAGCGGGGCGGGAAGCCAAACCATGTTTAGAGGACTAGTCATCCCGCCGCGGCCGTTATCGCATGAAGTTGTCGAAGTAAAACATGCCTAGCCCGCAGCGCTTCGACAACGACCGCTTGGTTTGAGCGGTGTCGTAAAGCTCAAGCGAGCGATGACGATATTGTAGGCATGAACCCACGCATTTTGTTATTGGAAGACTCCACGTCCGACGCGGAGCTGTGTCAACGCGAGTTCGCACGCGCAGGTTTTCAAGCTCAGTTTCGCTGCGTTCAAACCCGTATGGCTTTCGAAGGCGCTCTCGCTGAGTTCAAGCCCGATCTCGTTCTATCCGATTTCAACGTGCCAGGGTTCGATGGCATGGCTGCACTCGCGATCGCGCTGGCCAACCAACCCGAAACGCCGTTCATCTTCGTCTCAGGCACGATCGGTGAAGATCGCGCCGTAGAAGCCATGCGGTCCGGGGCGACAGATTACGTTCTCAAAGATCGCCTCGATCGGCTTGTTCCGGTAGTCATTCGCGCGTGGAAGGAAACGAAGCAACGCCGGGCTCAGCAAGCAGTCGAAAAGGAATTACAGCTTACCCGTCTACGGTTGGAGGCCATCATCGCGTCACTGGACGATGTGGTGTGGTCAGAAGCCGTTTCGCCCAGCCAGACTTTGTATGTGAGCGCAGCGACTCGCGATGTGTACGATCGGCCGTGCGCCGAGTTCTACGCGGCGCCGGAGCTTTGGATGCAAATCATTCACCCGAGCGATCGGGATACGGTCGAGCAGCTGTGGCAAGCCGCGGCACTGGGCACTCTGTTTCAAGCCGAATACCGCATCGTGCGCCCCGATGGTGAGGTGCGCTGGATTCATAATCGCGGTACCCCGGTAAAGAGTGCAGAAGGCGTTGTAGTCAGGATAGATGGTCTTGCCCGCGATGTGACCGAGCGTCACGTTCAACAGCAGAAGATCAATCGACTAAGCCGCATTCGCGCAGTCTTGACCAGTGTCAACGCAGCTATCGTGCGCATACGCGATCGTCAGGCGTTGTTCGAGGAAGCTTGTCGCATCGCCGTCGAACACGGGAAATTCACTATGGCATGGATTGGAATTGCCGAGTCCGACGCTCAGAAAGTCAAGCCTGTCGCCTGGCATGGCTGCGACGCAGGTTATCTCGCAGAAGTCGGGCATGAGCTGAGCATAAGAATCGAGGACCCGGGCGCCGCTGCCCGGGTGTTACGGCAACGAAGTGCAGTCATCGTCAATGACATCGCAGTTGATCCCCGGTTTGTGTTCAAAGAGGCGGCACTTGATCGAGGCTACCGCTCGTGCGCATTGCTTCCTCTCTTCGTGGGTGACCAGCCTGCCGCCGTGCTCACGATGTTTGCTTCGGAGCGCGACGTATTCGACCAACAGGAACTCGATCTGTTGAACAATCTGGCCGGCGACATAAGCTTTGCGATGGCCTATATCGATCAGGAGCAGCGGCTGAACTTTATGGCCTATCACGACAGCTTGACCAGCTTATGTAATAGGACGGTGTTGCTCGATCGACTCTCGCAGGCCATGGTTCACGCGCAGCGCCGAGGCGGGCCGGTGGCAGTTGTGTTTATCGACTTGGATCACTTCAAGGCGATTAATGACAACTTGGGACATGGCGCGGGAGACTGCCTCCTAAAGACCACCGCTCAACGTCTGATCACATGCCTACGAGATGAGGATACGGTGGCGAGGACAGGAGGCGATGAATTCGTAGTGATCATGGCTCATCAGGCAGATCCGCCGGCGGTTTCGGTCGTCGTACAGCGTATTTTGCATGCCGTTTCGCAACCGATGTTCTATGAAGGGCAAGAAATGCGAGTCACCTGCAGCGTGGGCGTCAGCCTGTTTCCTAAAGACGGCAGCGAGACCGCGGTACTTCTCAAGCATGCTGATGCGGCCATGTACCGTGCGAAAGAACTGGGACGAAACCGTTTTCATTTCTACGATGCGAACTCGACGCGCGCTACAGGATATTCGAGCGCTGCGATCGGCATGGCGGACGGCGCCGGTTCTGCCGACCAAATCATCGGAACCAACTAAGTCAAGTACCAATCGACGGCGAATCCTCGCTCGGAACGGTTCCGATACCTCGACGTGTTTCCGGTTTAGTCCGCGCTTCGGGCGCGCTATTGAGCAAGGTGCGTCCCTCGCGCAGCAGCAGAGACAAGTCATCAGCCTGCAGTGGCTTCGAGAATAGGTAACCTTGCATCTCATCGCATCCGCTGGCGCGCAATGCCTCGAGCTGGTCTTTGGTCTCTACCCCTTCCGCCACTACGTTCAGCCGCAGACCCTGCGCCATTGAAATCACTGTGCGGGCGATCAATGCATCGTCAAGATTTCGCGTGATGTCGCAGATGAGAGATCGATCGATCTTGAGCGTGTCCAACGGAAAACTTTTCAGATTGCTGAGGCTCGAGTAACCTGTGCCGAAGTCATCCATCGAAAGTCGGAACCCAAGCGCTTTCAGGCCGTGAAGTATGCGTATGGCGTGATCAGCGTTACGCATTAGTACGCTCTCAGTAATCTCGAGCTCGATCAGCCCAGGTTCGATCTCCTGCTGGTTTACGATTTCGATGAAGCGTCGGTCTAAGTCGCTTTGCTGCAATTGCCGTCCCGACACGTTCACCGCGACGGGAATCCACCCCAGGCCTGCTTTTTTCCAGGCTTTGATCTGACGGGTGGCTTCTGCCAGCACCCACTCGCCTACCGGACCAATCTGGCCATTTTCCTCGAGACTCGATATGAACTGGGCAGGCGGCACCATTCCGAACTCAGGATGATTCCAGCGCAGAAGCGCTTCGACCCCTGTTACGTGGCCCAGCTTCAGATTTACTTTGGGTTGGTAGTGGAGCACAAACTCGTTGCGCTCAAGCGCACGGCGTAGATCGGTTTCGATCGAAAGCCGTCCTAACGAGCGTTCCTTCATCTCGGCACGATAGAACTGGTAGTTGCTGCGACCAAGTTCTTTCGCCCTGTACATTGCAGCGTCCGCGTTCTGAACCAACGCATCCAGCTCCTCGCCATCGACCGGAAATAACGTAACGCCCGCGCTCGCAGTGACGAAGACCTCGTGTCCGTTCAGATCGAACGGTTGTTCCAGCGCGGCCATAAGTTTAGCCGCCACCCTGGCCGCATCATCGGCGTGGGCGAGATCCGACATCACAACGGCAAACTCGTCACCCCCTAAGCGCCCTACCGTGTCGCCAGGGCGAAGTGTTCCTACGATCCGCTGGGCAACCTGGCGCAGAAGCTCATCGCCGGACGCATGGCCGAGCGAGTCGTTGACGAGTTTGAAGTGATCGAGGTCGACGAACATGACCCCGGTTGCGTGCCCGGCTCGTCGCGAATGAACCAGCGACTGCTGCAGCCGGTCGTAGAACAGCACTCGATTGGGAAGCTCGGTCAGGCTGTCGTAATGCGCCAGGCGCAGAAGCTGCCCCTCTGATTCTTTGCGCGTCGTAATGTCTTCCGAGATGCGCGCAATGCTGAGGACATTGTTCGCTTTATTCTCGATCGGAAATGAACGGTCGTGGATCCAACGCACAGTCCCATCTGGGCGCACGATGCGGTATTCGTGATCGAATCGCCCCGCCGGAGCACTGCGAAATGTGGCCTCTACACGCTCGCGGTCCACAGCATGTATTGCTTGCATCCAATCGCTTGCATCGGTCAAAAGCTGCTGCGCATTGCGTCCCCAGATGGTCTCGTAAGCCGGACTCACGTAGCTCACGCGCTCGTAACTTAGCTCTGTGATCCAGAAGACCTCGGGGATATGAGCTGCGAGTTGTCGGAATTTCTCTTCGCTGTCTTTCAGAGCGGCTGCCACGATTCGGCGTTCGGCCTCGCGGCGGAAGTTTCCCAGCGCAAAAGAAATATCCTCGGTCATCTTGACCACGAGGCTCACAAGTTGATCGGTGAAGAAGCCCACCTCGCGCCCGCCCAGTATCAACACGCCCACCGGTTCGCCATCTTCGAACAGTGGAAAAATACCGGCAGATCGAAAGCCGAAATCCTGCGCGATGTCCCACCAAAAGCGAACACGTTCGTCCGCCATGTAGTCGTTTATGACGATGTGACGCCGCTCTTGCAGTGACTGCGCCAAATAACCGCGTCCTTCCGGCAGCGCCGGGTCGATGGTCTGGCGGATCGCGCGAAGCTGTTGCAGAGAGACGCCGCTGGCGGCCACCGGTTCAATCCGGCCAGTGGCCGAGTCCAACAAGCTTATCCAGGCATTTCGGAGCTGACCATGCTCGACGGAGATGCGGCAGATCGATTCGAAAAATTCTTGCGGCTCGCGCACGTGCACGATAGCTTGATTGGTTGCGCTTAGGGCGGCATACAAATCCTTCAGCCGCTCCAATTTTCGCTCTGCCGATTTACGATCGGTGACATCGCGGCTGACACCTGTGAAGCGTATCGGGCGGCCTTCTGCATCCCAGGTGGCCTGGCCGCGCGACTGAAACCAGCGCCACTCGCCGGACTTGGTGCGCAGACGATACTCCGACTGATGCGGCGTGCGGTGCTCCAAATGGTCGCGCAGCGCGGTGGCCATTGTCTCGCGGTCATTCGGATGCAGATGCGCTTCGAACGATTCACGCCGGTGGGCGAACTCACTTTCTTCGTAGCCGAGCAATTCTTTAAAGCGGGGCGAGAAGTACGTCGCTCCGCTGATCATGTCCCAATCGAAGATGCCGTCGTTCGTGCCTTGTGCAACGAGCCGGAAACGCTCTTCGCTTTGCGCCAGTGCAGCGATAGCCTGCTCGCGCTCGTGCTCTCGTGTTTGGTTCTCCAATGCATACGACAACCCTTCACTCATTCGCGTGATGAGCGTCACAATCTCAGCGTCGAAGAAATCGACCTCGTGGGAGTAAAGCTGCATTACTAGGTTAATCTTTCCACCTTCAAACACTGGAACCACTGCTTTCGATCGAAAACCGATGTGCTCCAAACGCTCCTGCCACGGCGCCAGACGCTCGTCGTTCAGCAGATCGTTGGCGATCTGTATTTCTCCTGATCGCACGGCGATGCCCATCGGACCGCGCCCCTCCGGGAGGCTCTCATCGGACGACACGCTGTACCCTTGGTCGTAATGCTGGTCACCGCCGTGTGAGGTCAGCAGGACCACGCGCGAGTTGGCGCGATCATGCAGACCAATCCAGGCCAGGCTCATACCGCCGTGCTCCACTACGATTCGGCAAACCTTCTGCAGTAATCTGTCGCGATCCTTCGTCCGAATCACCGCTTCATTGGTGGCTGACAACGCCTGGTAGAACGCACTCAGGCGCAGGATGCGCTGCTCGCTGACGATGCGTTTCGTGACGTCTTGCCCGACCCCGCGATAGCCCTTGAACCGGCCATCAGTATCAAATATCGGCTCGCCGCTTACCGAGATCCAGCGCGCGATCCCGTCATCACCGATGCGGCGATAGGTAAAGTGCTGAAACGGCCGGCGGGACTCGTAATCAGCTCGGTGCTGCGCCCAGTTCGCAGAACTCAGGTCCACTCCGGGATGATCCCATCGGTTGTGCCCAAGGCTGCGAGCTGCCGGGATTCCTGACCTGGCATCCGCATAAATCGACATAGCGGTGAAACGAAACTGCTCGTCCTGTTCCCAGTACCAGTCCGACGACAGATCAACCAGACTGCGGAAGCGTTGCGCGCTTTCTATCAGTGCTTGTTGAGCCTGCCGGCGTTGTTGGTCTCTTTGCAGGTTTTGCAGCGCATACGACAGATTCCCGCCCATTCGCACCAGCATGTCCACCATCTCTTCGTCGAAGTACCCGAGTTGAGACGCGTACAACGCTAATACACCGATGACTTCTGCGTCCAGCAACAACGGCACGGCCGCGCAGGCGCGGAAACCTGCAAGAGTCGCTCTTGCGTGCCACGGACCCTGGCGTACGTCGTCCAATAGATCGTTGGAAACGTCAACGGCCCGAGCTCGAATAGCACCGCCGATCATGCCCTGGCCGGCCGGAATCGTTTCATCGTCGGATACGGATATCCCTTTCAGATAATCGTCGCAGTGCTCACCGTAGCAGGCGGCCGGAATGACGCTGCCGCTAACCGGCGTTCGCATTCCGACCCAAGCCATGCTGAATCCGCCATGCTCCACTGCTGTACGGCACACTTCGCGAAGCAGCTGATCCTGATCTTCAGCCCTGGCGATGATCTCGTTGGTTGCCGACAATGATTTATATAAAGCGTTAAGCCGAACAATGCGTTGCTCAGTGATCACCCGCTCGGTGACATCCTTGCCGATTCCCCGGTAGCCCTTGAACTGACGATCCGCATCGAACACCGGCTCCCCGCTAACCGAAATCCAGCGTGCAGCGGCGTCCTCACCGATGCGTTGGTAAGTAAAGTCGCGAAACGGTCGGTGCGCTTCGCACGCCGCCCGATGCGCTCGCCAATTGGCCGAGCTAGGGTCAAGGCCAGGACGGTCCCAGCGCGTCTGACCAATATTGCGCGCGCCAGCGAGCCCAGACTTGGTCGTCGCCTGTCTGGATAGGAACGTGAATCTGCATTGCGCGTCCTGCTCCCAATACCAGTCCGATGAGAGTTCAACCAAGCTGCGGAATCGCTCTTCGCTATTGCGGAGCGCGAGCTCGGCTGTTTTGCGTTGCGTTGCCTCTTGCATGGTGTCCAGCGCGAACGAGAGATTCATCGCCATCTCGTCCAATAGGCCGATTAATTCGTCTGTGAAAAAACCGACTTCATCACCGTGCAGATTGAGTAAACCGACGCACCGGCCACCTTGCTTGAGCGGAAACGTCGCGAGCGATTTGACGCCGGCAGCCAACGCTTGCGCTCGCCACGGCCCAGTCCGCTCATCCGCGAAAAAATCGTTGACGACGTAGTGCTGGCCTTCGCGCAGGCAAGCGCCGCCCAAGCCTTGTCCCTCGGGAACGCTCGGGTCGGCAGATATACGGATATTGCCGGCATACGTCCGGTTGGCCGGTACATGAACTGCCATCGGCTCTACCCAACCGGCCTTCTCATCGAGTAGCCCAATCCAAGCCAAACAAAAATGTCCGTACTCCACAGCCACCCTGCAGACCTCGGTGAACAGCGCTTGCGGTTCGCGGAGATGGATGATGGCGCGATTGGTGTGCGATAGCGCCGCGTACAGGTCTTTGCGCCGAATCAGATCCAATTCAGCGCGCTTTTGCCGTGAGATGTCTCGCGCGACACCGCAGTAACCGATAAAACGACCTTCTGCGTCGAATACAGGTTCGCCGCTGACGCTGATGTGGCGTTGCTCACCGGACTGGTTGATTCGCGACAACTCCATGTCGCGGAAAGATTCGCGTGCGTCCAATGCCGCCCGATGTTCGTCCCAGGCTTGTTCGGTCATTCCGACGTGCGGCAATTCCCAGCGCGTTTTGCCGATGTATGCGTCGCTATGAAAGCCGACTTCGGCCAGAGCAACCCCTCCGCGGGATGTATAGCGGTATTGCTCGTCTTGTTCCCAGTACCAGTCCGATGACAGCTCAAGCAAGCTTCGAAGGCGTGCTTCGCTCTCGCGTAGCGAATGCTCCGTTTTTTTGCGAGCGCTTATATCCTGAATCTGCGAGATGAAATGCACCGGCGTCCCATCTTTCGACCGTACCAACGAAACGCTGAGCAGCACCCAGACCACATGGCCACGCTTGTGAAAATAGCGTTTCTCCATCTGATAAGTTTCCAGCTCCCCGCTTAGCACTCGGGCTACATATTCAAGGTCGGTCGCGAGATCGTCGGGATGCGTGAGATCTTGGAATGTAAGTGATAGCAATTCCTGTTCGCTATAACCGACGCTATCGCATATCGCCCGATTCACCTGTACCCAGCTGCCGTCCGGTGCTACCAAAGCCATGCCGATGGGTGCGCAATCGAACGCGCTGCGCAACTGCGCTTGGCTCTCCCGCAGCGCGAGGTGTGCGGCCGCTCGCTCGCTCACCTCGTCTTGCAATTTCGCATTTGCCATGGCTAGCGCCATATTGATCGAGTGCAGAGCGTGTGTGTATTTCGCCGCTCGATCGGCAAGCCGAGCATGAAAAAACAAGATCACGAATGTCATCGCCACCATCGCGAACACGGATAACCCAATGGTGCCGGCTAGCCATGTCTTATTGATACCTTGCGGGCCGACGGTACAAACACTGTCCGGCGCAAACATCGCCGCAGCCATACCGGTGTAATGCATTCCCGCGACAGCCAGCCCCATGAGCAACGCGCCGCCAGCGCGCAGCCACGAGGCCGAGACTGCGCTTGTCGACCGCAGACGAAAAGCGATCCAAAGAGCAGCGATGGACGCGGCAACCGCGATGACGATCGACAGGCAAAAAAGCGTAGTGTCGTAGCGGATGCTAGGGCGAAGTTGCATCGCCCACATCCCTGTGTAGTGCATGGATGCGATGCCGATACCCATCAATGTTCCGGCAATTAGGAGCCGCGAAAGGCTCAGAACGCTCAAGCTGATTACATGAAGCGCAAACCCGGAGACGATGATCGCTGTGAAGAGCGAGACTAGCGTGATGGGAATGTCGTAGGAGAT